>NZ_JBYIVZ010000007.1:0-275613 GCF_057710365.1 Streptomyces sp. bgisy027 | reverse complement strand
ACGGATACCGCCCCAACACGGCGTCCACGTTCGCCGCGAACGCCGCCGCCAGCCGTGACACGGGCGGCAGCGAGTCGTCGCGCAGCGCCTCCGAGGCGGCCAGCACGGCCGCTCGCTCCGACTCGTCGGGCACTCCGGCGGCGGCACGCTCGTACAACTCGCCGCCTTCCTCCAGGACCAGCCCGACGTCGATCCCGGCCGGCACCTTGATCCGGGCGGTGCGGCGCCATGTGGCCACCGGATCGCTCCAGGCCTCCACGTGGAACGTCCAGCGGCCCACCGCGGACGGCGTCACCTTGGCGCCCCAGCGGTCCATGCCGGGGGCCAGTTCGTGCATCGGGGTCCAGGGGCCGGGGCGGCCGTCCGGGTCGGTCAGCACGACATTGGCGGCCACGGAGTCGTGGCCCTCGCGGAACACGGTGGCGGTGACCTCGAAGGCCTCGCCCACGACTGCCTTCGCCGGATGCCTGCCGCACTCCACGGCCGGTCGTACGTCCCGTACGGGGATGCGGCCGATGGTCCCGGTGCCGGCACCGGCTTTGCTCTTGGTCCTGCCCATGGTTCACCTCCACCGCACTCGAGGCCGGGCACAAGGCCCGGCCGGGGGTTCGATCTTCGCCGGGAGCTGGCTACCTCCCGGCATGGAAACGCCGCCGCCGCGATCTCGGCGGTCCTCTCCGGGCCGAGACGCTCGCCGTACGGGGCCGTCCGTCCTGCTCCAGGGCGTAGGCGGCCGGAGTGATCCGCAGAAATCGTTCGGCGGCGTCCACGGCCTCGCGGGCGCAGCGCTTCCCCATCAGCACACAGAGGGTGTAGCCGGTGTTCTCGAAGGTGGCGCGCACCGTGAGGTCGTCCGGGGCCGCGAGCATGGCTCGTTCCCAGGCCCGATATCGCCGCAGTTGCCGGGCGACTTCGGCTTTGGCCGGTAGCAGCATTGGCCCCGTTCACCTTCCGGGCTCGATGAGCGTTTCCCGACCGTCGGGCGGAAACCCGTGCGCGCATACGCACAGGTTTCCGTTACGGGCATCGAGGTCTTCACACATGGTGCACGGTTGGCGACGCAGCGTCCTGTTGGATCTTCAACTACCTCAGGAGTGCGCTCCTGTTGCACGAATGGCGTACCGCCCCCACCCTGGAGTGACTCAGAAGCGATCAGTGCTCACGCTCCGTCATCGGGGCCCCGCCCCGCAGGGGCGAGGAGAGCGGGAGCTTTCGCGGTGAGGAGGTAAACGGTGAAGACCGCAGTGCCCTGCTACTACCACCTCGACGTGGAAGTCAGCCCCGAACGGGTGGGTCAGGTCAGCCGAATTCTGGCCGCCCACCTCCGGTACTGGGACCTGGAGACACTTGTCGAGCCCGTCCGCCACGGCGCGGAGATGCTGCTCAGGGTCATCGACGAGCACGCGACGGACAAGAACATCTCCATCGAGATGTGGTGGAACGGCCAGCACCTCATCACGGCCGTCGGCGACAACGACCGCGCCCTGCGCCCGGACCACGAGCTGCGGGCCTGTCTGAGGCACATCGCCCTGACGAGTGACGGCTGGGGCTGCTGCGCCACCGAGTCCGGCAGCAAGGTCATCTGGTTCTCGCAGCGCGCCCGCGCCGGCGAACGGGCCCCGCTCGTACCGGTCGCCCCCGCGCCCAGCCTGCGCGAGGCGCGCCGCGTCCCCCGCGACGTGCCCGCCACGGCCGTCGCGCCCGCGGCGGACATCCGGGACGGCGTCCTCGAGGGGGCCAGGTGACGGCGAGCCGGCGCCGCGACGACAGGAGCCGAGGGGTGTCCGCCTGGAGCGGGCACCCCTACCCGCTGGGTGCCGTGTACGACGGCCGGGGCACCAACTTCGCCATGTTCAGCGAGGTCGCCGAGCGTGTCGAACTCGTCCTGGCCGACGACAAGGGCCGGCACAGCGCGGTCCCGCTGACCGAGGTCGACGGCTTCGTGTGGCACGGCTATCTGCCCGGCGTCGGCCCGGGGCAGCGCTACGGCTACCGGGTGCACGGTCCCTGGGACCCGGGCCTCGGCCACCGGTGCAATCCGGCGAAGCTGCTGCTCGACCCGTACAGCCGGGCGGTGGACGGCCAGGTCGACAACCACGCCTCCCTCTTCGAGCGCACCCCGGGCGCCCCGTCCCCGGCGGACAGCGCCGGGCACACCATGCTCGGCGTGGTCACCGAGCCGTACTTCGACTGGGGCGACGACAGCCCACCGAGACGGCCGTACGCCGACACCGTCATCTACGAGGCGCACGTACGGGGCCTGACCCGCAGTCACCCCGACGTCCCGCCCGACCTGCGCGGTACCTACGCAGGGCTCGCGCACCCCGCGATCGTCGAGCACCTCACGTCCCTCGGCGTGACCGCCGTCGAGCTGATGCCGGTGCACCAGTACGTCCAGGACGGTGTGCTGCTCGACCGCGGCCTGTCCAACTACTGGGGCTACAACACGATCGGCTTCTTCGCGCCGCACAACGCCTACGCCGCCCGCGGCACCCGCGGGCAGCAGGTCGACGAGTTCAAGTCGATGGTGAAGGCGCTGCACGCGGCCGGTCTCGAAGTGATCCTGGACGTCGTCTACAACCACACCGCAGAGGGCAACGAGCGCGGCCCGACGCTGTCCTTCCGGGGCATCGACAACGCCTCGTACTACCGCCTGGTGGACGGCGACTGGGCGCACTACTACGACACCACCGGCACCGGCAACAGCCTGCTGATGCGGCACCCGTACGTGCTCCAGCTGATCATGGACTCGCTGCGCTACTGGGTCACCGAGATGCATGTCGACGGCTTCCGCTTCGACCTCGCGGCGACACTCGCCCGGCAGTTCCACGAGGTGGACCGGCTCTCGGCGTTCTTCGACCTGATCCAGCAGGACCCGGTGATCAGCCGGGTCAAGCTGATCGCCGAGCCGTGGGACGTGGGGGAGGGCGGCTACCAGGTGGGCAACTTCCCGCCGCTGTGGTCGGAGTGGAACGGCAGGTACCGGGACGCCGTACGGGACTTCTGGCGGGCCGAGCCCGGTTCGCTCGGCGAGTTCGCGTCCCGGCTGACCGGCTCCTCCGACCTGTACGCGCACAGCCGGCGCCGCCCGCGGGCCAGCGTCAACTTCGTGACCGCGCACGACGGATTCACGCTGCGCGACCTCGTCTCGTACAACGACAAGCACAACGAGGCCAACGGCGAGAACAACCGGGACGGCGAGAGCCACAACCGGTCCTGGAACTGCGGTGCCGAGGGCGAGACCCGCGACCCGGCCGTGCTCGGGCTGCGCGCCCGCCAGCAGCGCAACTTCCTCGCCACGCTCCTGCTGTCGCAGGGCATCCCGATGCTCTGCCACGGCGACGAGCTCGGCCGCACCCAGCGCGGCAACAACAACGCCTACTGCCAGGACAACGAGGTCTCCTGGGTCGACTGGCGGCTCACCGACGACCAGCGCGCCCTCGCCGACTTCACCCGGCACGTCATCGGCCTGCGCGCCGCCCACCCGGTGCTGCGCCGCCGCCGCTTCTTCCAGGGGGAGACCCCGACCCACCCCGACCAGCCGCTGCCCGACCTGGTGTGGCTGCTCCCCGACGGCCGCGAGATGACGCAGGACGACTGGCGCCGCTCCGACGCCCACGCGGTAGCAGCCTTCCTCAACGGCGACGCGATCGCCGAGCCCGACTCGTGCGGGCGCCCGGTCGTGGACGACTCGTTCCTGATGCTGCTCAACAGCTACTGGGAGCCGATGGAGTTCCGGCTCCCGGACGAGACGTACGGCGAACGCTGGACGACACTGATCGACACGTCGGAGCAGCAGAGCCCCCCGGACGAGGTGGAGCACAAGGCGGGCACGGCAGTGCTGATCGAGCGCCGAAGCCTGGTTCTGCTGTCAAGACCCTCGCGGCAACGCCCCTGAAGGGGCGCGGGGAACGGCGGGACCAGCCACGACGGTGCCGCGGAAACCCGACCACCGTCACCTCTCACGGCGAGAAGTGACCGTGAACTGCGCCCCGTCCGGATCGCGCAGCACCGCCTCGTCACTCACCTTCGACAACACGCTGCCCCCGTTCAGCTCCGCGGCCCGTGCGCACTCCGCCACATCCGCGACCGCGAAGTGAACCTGCCAATGCGGACGGATCGTCGGGTCGGGCGCGGACCCGACCGCCCCCGACTCGATACGCGCCACCGCGTCGCCCCCGCTGCGCAGCACGACCTCGCCGCCCTCGTAGTGCACCTCGCAGTACCCCGGCCCCTCCGTGGCCCAGTCGAGAACCTCGCCGTAGAACAAGGCCGCGTCGAACGCGTCACGCGTGTGCAGGCGGATGAACGTCGGCGCGGCCCGCCGCCAGGTCTCCCAGTTGGAGATGAGCTCCCCCTCCCAGATGCCGAAGGTCGCCCCGTCGCGGTCCGCGAGCAGCGCGGCCCGGCCGGGCGGCAGGGACAACGGCCCCACGGCCGCGGTGCCGCCGCGTTCCTGGACCCGGGCGACGGCCTCGTCCGCGCTCGGCACGGCGAAATACGGTGTCCAGGCCACGGCCATCTGCCACATCGAGGCGACCGCCGCGATCCCGGCCACCGGCACGTTCTGCACCAGCGCGACCCGGAACCGGTCGCCCAGCTTGGCCGGCCGCCAGCGCCATCCCAGTACGGCCGTGTAGAACGCCTGGGTGGTCTCCAGGTCTCGGCTGGTCAGGCTCACCCAGCAGGGTGCGCCGAACACGGAGTGTGTGGACACGACATCGGCCGTGCTCCTGGGGGTCTTCGTATTGTTCATGGCAGTCGCGTCCTGGTCTCGCCCCACCGGCGGCCACCGGTGTGCTCCCAGTGTCCGGCCGGAACCGCTCCCGGGCCTGTCGAGTACCCCCGGCGGAGTGCCGAAACGGCCGATGTCCCCACACGTGTTCACTGGCACCCGACCGGCGAAGGGACGACGATGGATGCGTGGCACCGGTACCGAGCGAGCCCGCCGACGAGACCGACCGGATTCTCGAACTGGAAGCGGAAGTCGACCAGCTCAAGGAAGCGGTCGTCTCGCACGCCGTCGTCGACCAGGCGATCGGCATGGTCGTCGCGCTGGGCCGGGTGGCACCGGACGGGGGATGGGCGGTGCTGAAGGAGGTCTCCCAGCACACGAACATCAAGCTCCGCCGGGTCGCGGAACTGATTCTCGTCTGGGGCAGGGAGGGCGAGATGCCGCCCGAGATCCGCTTCGAGCTCGAAGAAGCCCTGGAGCGTCACGGCCCGACGCAGATCCCGGGGGCGGCACCGGAGTAGGACTCATCGCGCCTCGGCGAGCAGTTCCTCACGCAGATGGGCGAAGCAGCCGCTGAGCAGCCGGGACACATGCATCTGCGAGATCCCGAGCTGGCGGGCGATGCGGCTCTGCGTCATCCCGCCGAAGAAGCGGAGGTAGAGGATCGTCCGCTCGCGCTCCGGAAGCCGTTGCAGACACGGCGTGACCGAGACACGGTCGACGATCACCTCGTACGCCGGTTCCGGACCGCCGATGGCGTCCCCCAGCGCATAGCCGTCCGTCCCGGGCATCTCCGCGTCCAGCGACAGCGCGGTGAAGCAGTCCAGGGCTTCCATCCCGGTACGGACCTCGTCCTCGCTCAGCTGGGCGTGTTCCGCTATCTCGGCAACCGTGGGGGCCCGCCCCGGGGCCTGCTGCGACAGCTCCTTGCTGGAGTTGCGCACCCGGTTGCGCAGGTCCTGGACCCGGCGCGGCACGTGCAGCGTCCACATGTGGTCGCGGAAGTGCCGCTTGATCTCACCGGTGATGGTGGGTACCGCGTACGCCTCGAAGGCGTGGCCGCGCGCCGGGTCGTAGTGGTCGACCGCCTTCACCAGGCCCAGGGCGGCCACCTGGTACAGGTCCTCCAGGGACTCGCCGCGGCCCTTGAACCGGACGGCGATCCGCTCGGCCATGGGCAGCCAGGCCCGGACCAGTTCGTCCTTGAGTACCTTGCGCTCCGGCCCTTCGGGGAGTCCCACGAGCCGGGCGAACGCTTCCGCGGTGTCGGGAGCGTCGTCGTGCGGGTGCTGCTTCGTTCTGGTGGCGGCACACATCCGTGCGCACCTCCCTCAGCAGGTGCTGGCTGGACAGCCATGGGAGGCGCGCGCTCGGACCTCGTGGAGGACACCCAGGGGCCTGATGGCCGGCTCCCACGGACGTGCCTCCTGTCCGAAGCACATATGTCCGTATTCCCGCCCAACCCGAACCTGAAACAGATTTCGTGAATGCAACTACATGTTAGGGCCCGGTGACTGTACGTCCGCACGGCCTTGACCCTTCCTTCAGGGCTGCCCGGTCCGCGGGACCGCCCCGGCGGCCGGGGAAACGAGGCGCGCGGAACGTGATGTGCGGCACGTGGGCGACCACCCGGGCACGGCCCGCAGGGAGATTCTTCCTGCCCACGGCTTGATCGGTGATCAAGGGGGCGAATGGGCTGGCCACAGCGCATTCTGCTCATTTGACAGTGCACTGAGCACAAAGATAGGAAGCAGCTCTCTGGGTCGAGAGGTGGATTGTGTACGAGCCGCACGTGGTCGGGGACTGGCACGAGTACGACGAGCATGCCGGTCTGCGTGTCCGCGTCCACCGCCTGGAAGCCGCCGAGCCGCCGCGAGGACGCGACGACGCCGCCGAGGGGCTGACGTACTTCAGGCTCCGGGTCACCGTCGAGAACCGCGGCGAGCGGCACCTCGGCATCCACCTCGAGGACGGCCAGATCGACGTGCGGATCGGCCGCGACGGCGAGGCCGCGTTCCTCGACTGGCGCAACTCGCAGTTCATCGAGGGCTTCGACGTCTACCCACTGCGCCGCGCCACCGCCGTGCTCTACGCGGCGGGCCCCGAGGCGAGCCTGAGCCAGGTCGATGTGCAGATCCAGCTGCGGGTCGAGGAGGAATGGGCGGAACGCCGGCTGTGGACCGGCGGCGTCGGCCTCCAGGAGGGCTGCGCGGGCGCCCACGCCGCCGCCCTGCGCGACGGCCTCGCGCTCCAGGTCAGCGACTTCCTGCGCGACCAGGCCGAGGAGGGCACCGCCTGACGGGGCTCAGGTCGGTGCCCGTTCGGCTCAGTGCGGGATGCCGTCGATGATCTCGCGGGCGCCCTGACGCAGCAGCGCCACCGCGACCGACGTGCCCAGCGTCGCCGGATCCAGCCGGCCGGCCCACTCGTGGGCGTTCAGCCGCGTCTTCCCGTCCGGGGTGAACACGCAGGCCCGCAGCGACAGTTCGCCACCACGGTCCACGCGCGCGTACCCGGCGATCGGGCTGTTGCAGTGGCCCTGCAGGACATGCAGGAACATGCGCTCGGCGGTGGCCTCCCGGTAGGTGTCCGGGTCGCCGAGGCCGCTGACGGCGTCGATGAGCTCGGTGTCGCCCTCCCGGCACTGCAGGGCGAGGATGCCCGCGCCGATCGGCGGCATCATCACCTCGGGGGAGAGGATCTCGCTGATCACGTCGGTGCGTCCGATGCGCTCCAGGCCGGCCACCGCGAGCAGCAGCGCGTCCGCCTCGCCGGCCGCGAGCTTCTCCAGCCGCCGGTTGGCGTTGCCGCGGAACGGCACGCACTGAAGGTGCGGGTGGGTGGCGGCCAGCTGCGCCACCCGGCGCACCGAGGAGGTGCCGATCCGGGTCCCGGCCGGCAGCTCGTCCAGCGTGAGTCCGCCGGGGTGGATCAGGGCGTCGCGGACGTCGTCCCGCTTCAGGAACGCGGCGAACGTCGTCCCCGCGGGCAGCGGCCGGTCGGCCGGGATGTCCTTGACGCAGTGCACGGCGAGATCGGCCTCGCCCACCAGCAGGGCGGCGTCCACCTCCTTGGTGAAGGCGCCCTTGCCCTCGACCTGGGACAGGTCGCCCATCCACTTGTCACCGGTCGTCTTCACCGGCACGACCTCGGTGCGCACACCGGGGTGCAGGGCCGCCAACTCGGCGCGGACACGCTCCACTTGGGCGAGCGCCATCGGCGAGTCGCGGGAGACGATGCGGATCAGTTCAGGGACGGACATGCCGCCACGATAGACCTTCACAAGTCCGCGCTCGTACGCCACCGCCCCATTTCCCCTCTCTCCCGCGCCCGCGCGGGCCGGGTCTGTACCATCAGCGCCGCCGCCGTGCACAACCCTCCGGCCAGGAACGTGCCGCGCACCCCGGCCACCGGCAGCAGTGCGCCCCCGAGCAGGGCGCCGGCGGCGATGCCCACGTTGTAGGCGGCCGAGTTCGCGGCGAGGGCGGTCTCGGTCCGGCCCGGCGCGACCCTCAGCACCTGGGTCTGCGTCGCCATGAAGACGGCCGAGACCGAAGCGCCCAGCACCATGATCAGCAGCACGCTCGCCACCGGGACGCGGCCCGCCGCCCACAGCCCGAGCAGCGCCACTGTCTGCGCCGCCACCGGCACGGTCAGCGTGGCCCGCGGGAAGCGGTCCAGGAGCGGCCCGGCCACGGCGACCCCCGCGAGCGCCGCGCCGCCGAACGCGAACAGCACCGCGCTCACCGCGCTCGCGCCGAACCCGTTCATCTCGTCGAGGAACGCGACGACATAGGTGAACCCGGCGAAGGCACCGGTCACCGACAGGGCGGTCACCGCCAGGACGACGCGGAACCCGCGCCGGTCGGGGGCGGCGCCGTACGCGGCATGACCGTCCTGCGGGCGGGACGTCGGCAGCAGCGCGGCGATCGTCACCAGTGAGGCGAGCGCGAGCACCCCGAGCAGTACGAAGGGCGTGCGCCAGTCGGTGTGCCCGCCCAGCCAGGTCCCGGCCGGCACGCCGGCCACCGTGGCCAGGGAACCGCCGACGGACAGCATCCCGATCACGCGCCCCCGGCGCTCGGGTGGGAACAGGCCGACCGCGACCGGCCCCGTCACCGACCAGAACACCGCCTGTGCCAACGCCGTCACCACCCGGGCCGCCAGCAGCACCCCGTACGACACGCCGCCAAGCGCCGGCACCCAGCTCGCCACGGCGAGCATCCCCAGGATGCCCGCGAGCAGGTACCGGCGCGGCACCGACCGGGTGATCCGGGCCAGCGGCAGTGAGGCGAGGGCCACCGTCAGGCCGTACCCGGTGACCAGGGCGCCCACCGCGGCGAGCGACACCCGCAGATCGTCCGCCATCAGCGAGAGCAGCCCGACCGGCAGATTCTCGGTGGTGTTGAAGGTGAACGCCGCCAGCATCAGCGCCGCGACGACGCCGGCGCGCCGCCGCGGAGCCGGACCTGTGCCGCCCATCGAACCGCCTTTCCTGCGGGGGGAGTCGAGGGGCAAGAGTGCGGGGCAGCGGCCGGCGCGCTCTACTCTTTCGGTCCAGGACGAATCACTCGTCCGGTCCAGGACGAAATCGCCGCTCACGACGGGGGTCGCATGCCGCTCGCCCTGCACCTCGGCACCGACGACCTGACGCGCTGCCGGTTCGCGATCTCGCCGCTGTGCCAGACCCACGAGGCGCTGCGGATGCTGCGCCGGCCCACCCGGCACGGCTACCACCGCGGCTGGCTGCGCCGTATGCGCCGTACGCTCGCCGGCCTGGACCTCGCACCCCTGTGGCTGTTCGTCCCACCCGCCGGCGGCTACACCCCCGACTTCCTGGGGGCGCCCCCGCCGGAGCCGTACCCGTCCTTCGACGACGAACTGGCCCGGATGCGCGCCACCGACCCGGCGCTGGCGCACGCGGAGATGGCCCGCTCCCTGGCCTGCGTGCCCGGACTCGCCGGGTCACCCGAGGGGCGCGCCGCGCTCGACGACCCCGCTGCCACCGTGCAGCGCCTGGCCGACCTCACGGAACGGGCCTGGCACGCGCTGCTCGCCCCGGACTGGGCGCGGCACCGTGCCGTACTGGAGGCGGACATCGCGCACCGCTCGCGCCGGGCGGCCGACGGCGGCCTCGACACGCTGCTCGCCGGCCTGCACCCGGCCGTCGACTGGACCGACCACACCCTCACCCTGCGCCGCTACGACGAACTGGCCGACGCCCAGCGCCCGGACGGCAGGGGAGTGCTGCTCATGCCGAGCGTGTTCGTGTGGCCGGACGTGGTCAGCGGTTTCGCCCGGCCCTGGCAGCCGACGGTCATCTACCCTGCCCGTGGCATGGGCCGCCTGCACGACGCCCTGCCGCCGCGCCCGCCGCGGGCCCTCGCCCGGCTGCTCGGGCACCGGCGTGCGGCCGTCCTCGCGGGGCTCACCGCGCCCTGCTCGACCACGGAGCTGGCCCGCCGTCACGGCCTGGCGCCCTCGACCGTGTCGGCCCACCTGTCCACGCTGCGGGACGCCGGACTGCTGGAGTGCCGGCGCCAGGGCCACTACGTCCTGTACGCACGAACGCCCCTGGGCGACGCCCTCGTGGAGGGGGACGCCGGCCCGGGGGCGCGTTGACCGCGGAGCGCCGGACGGATCAGGCGTTCGGGTCGAAGGCGATGCCGGACGGCTTCGCCGAGGCCAGGTGGGAGGCGAAGCTGCCGTCCTTCAGGCCGAAGTGGGCGCTGCCGAAGTTGTACGCGACGAGCTTGTCGCGCACGCCCGCCGGGTAGCCGTTCCAGCCGACCAGCGGCGGGTACTGCCAGGTGCCCTTGTGGTTCTCCGGCGGCTCGTCGTTCGAGTTGGCCAGCCGGAAGCAGTGCGTGCTGATGCCGTCCTTGTGGTAGACGATCTTGGCGTGCGTGCCGTCGAAGCGCACCGAGGACGCGGCGTGCACCGTGAACGAGCCGTGGTTGGACGTCGACACGTACTGCACCGCGTTGTTCTGCACCCACACCACGACGTGCTCCCAGTCGTGCCGGTGCCCGCCGATGCTGCTGCCCGCGAGGGCCTGGTCCTTCTCGAAGTACAGGCCGTAGAGGTACGCGCACCAGCCGTTGTTGCACTTGTAGCGCGAGTAGCTGTTGGTGTTGTCGAGGTCCGAGGCGTCACGGCACTGGCCGTTGAGCGCACCGGTCGGGTTCAGACCGCCGTTGACGGTTCCGTCCGGGCCGATCGCCGGGGTGGAGTAGCACCCGTCGGTGTCGTAGTCGAAGGCCGGCTGGAACGTCCGCTCGGCCGCCTCGGCGTTGCCCGGCAGGGCACCGGGCGGTGCGGCGAAAGCGACGCTGGGGAAAGCGATGACAAGGGCGGCAGCACCGGCGAGCCCGGTGAGCCACCTCTTGCTGTGGGTGCGGAACGACTGTGACGCCACTGCGTCCTCCTCCTGGAACGGCGCAGCCCAACGGCTATGGGGGGATGGGGAGTTCAGCATCCCGGCGTTTCACATCGGTGCCAAGAGGCACGGGCGTACCGCTGGTAACGATCAGCACAACAATTGGCGCCCGGGAAAGGCGCCTTGGCGGGCGTGAAGCCCCGTCAGACAGCGTCCCCCGGCAGCCAGGCCGCCGACTTCTCCGGCGTCAGGTCCGGGCGCAGCCGCAGCCAGGACGGCTGGCGCAGCATGCCGGACCGGGTACGGACGCTGTAGCGCACCTCGCCGACCAGCCGGGGCAGCACCCAGTGCGCGTCCGCCACCCGGGGCACCGGATCGAAGGGGCACCCGTCCGTCGCGACGGCCCCCAGCAGCTCGGCCAGCTCCGTCCGCTCGGCCTCGCTCCAGCCGGTGCCGACGCCGCCGACGTACCGCAGCCGGCGGTCGGCCGCGAACTGCCCGACCAGCAGCGCGCCCGGCCGGCCGGTGAGCCGGCCCTTGCCCGGCAGCCAGCCGCCCACGACGACGTCCTCGCTGTGCATGTTGCGGATCTTCACCCAGGCGCGGGAACGCACTCCCGGCTCGTACAGCGAGTCCAGCCGCTTGCACACCAGCCCCTCCAGGCCGTGCTCCCGTGTGGCCGCCAGCGCCTCCGCCCCATGTCCCACCACGGCACCGGGCGTCGACCAGAACGGCCCGTTCAGGTCGAGGTCCTCCAGTCGCCCGCGCCGCCGCGAGTAGGGCACCTTCAGCAAGGAGTGGCCCGCCAGGTGCATCACGTCGAACAGCACCAGGTGCGCGGGCGTCCGCGCGGCCATCCGGGCGGCCCGCGCGGGCGAGTGCGCCAGCCCCATCCGGGACTGGAGCAACTGGAAGTCGGCGCGCCCCTGTTCGTCCAGGGCCAGGATCTCCCCGTCCAGGACGGCGGGCGTGGTGCCGAGCGCGTCGCCCAGCGCCCGCAGCTCGGGGTAGGCGGCCGTGATGTCCTCGCCGGAGCGGGCGCGCAGCAGCATGGTGCCGTCACCCGCCAGATACACCACCGCGCGCTGGCCGTCCTGCTTGGTCTCGTAGGCCCAGCGCGCGTCCTGGGAGATGGGCGGGAGTTTGCCGGAAGTGGCGAGCATGGGAGAGATCAGCGGCAGGCTCACGGGTCAGTTCTCGACACGCCCGCCCGCCGCCACGCGCGCCGGCCGCCGATTTCCCCTGAACGGCCGTCGGGGCGTCACTCGCCCCCGTTCGGCGGAACCGCCCGCACCAGGCCCGACTGATAGGCCATGACGACCAGTTGGGCACGGTCGCGGGCACCCAGCTTGGTCATGGCGCGATGCACATGGGTGCGTACGGTCAGCGGGCTCACGTACAGCTTCCCGGCGATCTCCTCGTTGGAGTGGCCCTCGGCCACCCAGGCCATGACCTCCCGCTCGCGGGCGGTGAGGGCGGACAGGTGCTCCGGAGCGGCCGACTGGGCGCTCTCGGCGGGGGAGGACAGGAACCGGGTGATCAGGGTGCGGGTCGCGGTGGCGGACAGCAGGGACTCGCCGGCGGCCACCGTGCGGATGCCGGCGAGCAGCACGTCCGCGGTGACGTCCTTGCCGAGGAAGCCGCTGGCCCCGGCCCGCAGCGCCTGCGCGACGTAGTCGTCGATCTCGAACGTGGTCAGGATCAGCACCCGCACCGCCGTGAGGTCCGGGTCGGCGCAGATCGCGGAGGTGGCGGCGAGTCCGTCGGTGCCGGGCATGCGGATGTCCATCAGGACCAGGTCGGGGCGGTGGATCCGGGCGAGTTCGAGGGCCTCGGTGCCGTCGGTGGCCTCGCCGACCACCTCCATGTCCGCGCAGGAGTCGATCAGGATCCGGAAGGTGGCCCGCAGCAGGGCCTGGTCGTCGGCGAGCAGTACACGGATGGTCATGGATGGTGCTTCTTCCGGCTCCGGATCATCGTTCGTCCCTCAGCCTGGCCGCTTCGGACCGCCACGTCGTCGTCCGTCCGCCGACAATCACCCCTACTCGGAACGCAGTACGTTCCCCCGCCCACGTCATCCCCGAGCAGGACGGCCCGCGGCCCGGCGCCCACCACACGCACGGCAGCTCCACCTCGATCACCGCGGGCCCTGCGCGCGCCCCGGCTCCCGTCCTGTTCAATCAATTGACTTAGATTGTACGGAGGTGAAACCGCGGCGGCTCGAGGGACTGGCCGCCGAGGTGCGGTGCGCAGTCCCGGTGCGGTGGTGATCATGGCAGGCAGGACACTGCGGGAGGAACAGACGGACGCGACCCGGGAGCTGCTGCTGACCGCGGCGGAGCGGCTCTTCGCCGAGCACGGGGTGTACGCGGTGTCCAACCGCCAGGTCAGTGAGGCCGCCGGGCAGGGAAACAACACCGCGGTCGGCTACCACTTCGGCACCAAGACCGACCTCGTCCGCGCCATCGTCCGCCGGCACTCGGCGCGCATCGAGGAGATCCGCGCCCGCCTGGTCACCGACCTGTCCGACCGCGACGAGGTGCGCGGCTGGGTGGACTGCCTGGTCCGGCCCTCCTTCGCACACCTCGCCGCGCTCGGCAGCCCCACCTGGTACGCGCGGTTCTGCGCCCAGGTCGTCGCCGACCCCGCGCTGCACCGGATCATGGTCGAGGAGGTCCTCACCTCCCCGTCCCTCCAGACGATCATCGACGGCCTCGACCGGTGCCTGCCCGACCTCCCGCCCGAGGTCCGCGCCGAGCGCGGCGAGATGGTCCGCCATCTGATCGTCCACGTGGCGGCCGAGCGTGAACGCGCCCTCGCCGAGCACACCCCCACCCCTCGGGCCACCTGGGACGACGCCGCCACGGGCGTCACCGACGCCGTCGTCGGCATGTGGCTGGCGGCCGCGACGCCCGGAGTACGGCCGTGAAACCGGCTCTCGGCGGACGGGGCGGGCTGCGGTCGCAAATTAATTGAGTTACGCAACGAGATGGTAAAGTGGAACGCATGTCCACCACACCGCTCCCCGAACTCCCCGACAGCCCCGCGTCCTCGGAAGTGGTCGAGATCGAGCGTGCGCTCACCCGGATCACCTACCTGAGTACGCGTGCCCGGCAGCACGAGCGGCTGATGGCTCTGGCCGGGGTGCCGCTGGACCGGGCGGCCGTGGCGCTGCTGCGGCAGGTCGCCGATTCGGAGCCGTTGCGGCCGGGGGAGTTGGCCGCGCGGTTGGGTGTGGAGGCGTCGCACGTCACGCGTACGGTGCAGCAGTTGCAGAGGTCCGGTTACGTCACCCGTGTTCCGGATCCGCAGGACCGCCGGGCCCAGCGGATCGAGCTGACCGAGTCCGGGCGCCGGGCCATCGCCCGGGTTCGGGACGCCGGGGTTCGCGGTATGCAGCTCGCGCTGGCGGACTGGAAGCCGGAGGACCTGCGGCAGCTGGCCACGCTGTTCCACCGGATGGTCGACGACTTCCTTGCGCATGCGATCGACGACGACGGTGAGCAGCAGTCGGCTGCGCCTGCCGGGACCCTCTGACCCGTCGTGGGGCGTCTGCGGGGCCGTCGTGGCTGGTCGCGCGGTTCCCCGCGCCCCTAGGGGGTCGTCGAGCCGTTGGTGACTTCGCTCCGCTCGTAGTGGTTCGTTCCGGGCGGGGCCGGCTCCCGGAGGCCGGTCAGGAGCAGTCGGCCCAGTGCGGGCAGGGCGATGAGCGGGACCAGTGCTGTTCGCGGTGATTTCGCGGTGATGTGGTGTCGGCCAGGGCGCCGAGCGCCGGGGCCGCAAGGCCGCCCACGCGCACGGCGAGCCCCGGCGCGCCGCCGCTCGCGCTCGGCGCCGCGACCGGTGTCGGTGAGCGCACCCTCAGCCGGCTTTTCCGCCGCGAGTTCGGCACGACCTTCCCGCAGTGGCGCACCCAGTCACGCCTCCACCACGCGCTCCGACTGCTCGCCGAGGACACGCCCGTCACGACCGTCGCCCACCGCCGCGGCTGGTCCTCCGCCGGCGCCTTCATCGACGTCTTCCGCCGCTCCTTCGGACACACCCCCGGAACCCACAACCGCCGCGCGCAGCAGGGCCGATGAACGCACGGGGCGGATGGCGACCGGAGACCTACCCTCCGGTAGCATCCGGCGGCAGGCCATCCAAGGAGGATCCGTGCCCCGGTCCCAACGCTCACCCCTGCTGCTCGCCGGCCTGCTGGCCACGGCAGGGGTCGCCCACTTCGCCGTCCCCCGCCAGTTCGACGCCGTCGTGCCGCGCTCCCTGCCGGGGTCGCCCCGGACATGGACGTACGCCAGTGGCGTCGCCGAGCTCGCGCTCGCGGCCGGGCTGGCGCTGCCGCGCACCCGCAAGCCCGCCGCGCTCGCCGCCGCGGCCTTCTTCGCCGGGGTGTTCCCGGCGAACGTGAAGATGGCCGTCGACTGGCGCGACCGCCCCGCGCCGCAGAAGGCCCTCGCCATCGGGCGGCTGCCGTTGCAGATCCCGCTCGTGCTGTGGGCACGCGGCGTCGCCAAGAAGGCGGAGGGACGGGCATGAGCGCACAGCTGAAGGCCGGCGACCAGGTCGAGGACTTCGCGCTGCCGGACGAGACCGGCACCGAGCGCTCCCTCACCGAGCTGCTCGCCGAGGGACCTGTGGTGCTCTTCTTCTACCCGGCCGCCCTTACCGCCGGCTGTACCGCGGAGGCCTGCCACTTCCGTGACCTCGCCGCCGAGTTCGCCGCGGTCGGTGCCCGGCCCGTGGGTATCAGCGGGGACGCCGTCGAACGGCAGCAGGAGTTCGCCGCACGCCACACGCTCGGCATGCCGCTGCTGTCCGACGCGGACGGGTCGGTCAGGGAGCGGTTCGGGGTGACGCGAGGTTTCTCGCCGGCACCCACCAAGAGGGTCACCTTCGTGATCGGCCAGGACCGCACCGTCCTGGAGGTCGTACGCAGCGAACTGCGGATGAACACCCACGCCGACCGGGCCCTCGCCGCGCTGCGCAAGTGAGCGCACGGTCACGGGGGCGGCGGCGGGCGCGAGCGCCTGGGCGGGACGGCTCCGGCGCCGGGCGGCGCGGTTGATGCGGTCCGGCGGAGGACTCATGCTGGACGACATGGAGCGCGTCTCGGCCGCGGCGATCCTCGATGCCCAGGGTGTGGTGAAGGGGTGGAGCGAAGACGCCCGGCGGCTGACCGGCCACACCGCCGAGGACGTGGTCGGGCGGCCCGCCCGGGACCTGCTCGCCGAGGAGCCGGCGGCCACGGCCGTGGCCGCGCTCGCCGGCCACGTCGTGCTGCGCCACCGCGACGGCTCACAGGTGCCCCTCATCGTGCGCGCGCACCGCGTGCTCGGCGAGGACGGCACCGCCGACGGCTTCATGATCACCGGCGAACGGCCGGACGCCCGGGAGCCGGACCTGGGCGAGGCGGCCTTCCAGCAGGCGTCCATGTCGATGTCGGTCTTCGACACCGAGCAGCGCTACCTGCGGCTCAACCACGTCGCCTGCCAGGTCATGGGCGTCTCCGAGAACACCCTGATCGGCCGGCACTTCCCGGAGACCGTGGAGGACGCCCGGCACAGCCGCGGCTTCCACTGGCATCTGCGCCAGGTCGCCGAGACGGGCAGACCGGTCCGCTACGAGAGCTTCACCGGCGCCCCGGCCCTGAACCGGGACCACGCCTGGAGCATCGAGATGTGGCCGGTGCGCGACGCCGCCGGTGACATCGTGGGCACGGCCCTCGCGGCGTTCGACAGCTCCGACCAGTACTGGGCACGGGAGCGGCTGGCGCTTCTGAACGAGGCGGCCGCCGCCATCGGCACGACCCTGGACGTGGTGCGCACCGCCGAGGAGATGGTCGGGATCGTCGTGCCCCGGTTCGCCGACTTCGCCAGCGTGGACCTCTTCGACTGGGTCCTGGACGCGGAGGAACCCCCGGCGCTCACCGGCACCGACATCGCCCTGCGCCGGGTCGCCCACGGCTCCGGCACCGAGGGCACCCCGGAGGCGGCCGTGCACCTGGGCGAGGTGGACGTCTACCCGCCGTTCTCACCGCCGGCCCGCGCGATCCTGGAAGGCCGGGTGATCCAGAGCCAGGCCGGCGAGCCCGCGTTCATGCGGTGGATCGCGGAACGCAACGCCCGCGGCCCGGCCGGCCGGCGGCACCGCGTCGGCGCCCACTCGATGATGGCGGTGCCGCTGCGGGCCCGCGGCACCACGCTGGGCGTCGCCGTGGCCGTGCGCATCAGACAGTCGGACGACTACGGCCCCGACGACACCGTCTTCGCCGAGGAACTCGCGAGCCGGGCCGCCGTCTGCGTCGACAACGCCCGGCGCTTCGCCCGCGAACGCACCACCGCACTGGCCCTCCAGCACAACCTCCTGCCCCGGGGACTGCCCGGACAGGCAGCCGTCGAGGTGGCCCACCGCTACCGGCCGTCCGGTTCGCAGGCCGGCATCGGCGGCGACTGGTTCGACGTGATCCCGCTGTCCGGCAGCCGGGTCGCCCTCGTCGTCGGCGACGTCGTCGGACACGGCATCCCCTCGTCGGCCACCATGGGCCGCCTGTGCACGGCCGTACGCACCCTCGCCGACGTGGACCTGCCGCCCGACGAGCTCCTCACCCACCTGGACGACCTGGTCACGCATCTCGCCGGTGACGACTCCGACGAAGTCGCCGAGCTGGGCGCCACCTGCCTGTACTCCGTCTACGACCCCGTCACCCGCCGTCTCAGCCTGGCCGCCGCCGGCCATCCACCGCCGGCCGTCGTCCTGCCCGACGGCAGCGCGCAGGTCGTCGAGATGAACGCCGGGCCGCCCCTCGGGGTCGGGGGACTGCCCTTCGAGGCCATGGAGGTCGAACTGCCCGAGGGTGCTCTGGTCGCCCTGTACACGGACGGTCTCATCGAGGACCGCGACCGCGACATCGACCACGCCACCGCCGAACTGTGCCGCGCCCTGACCGCCCCCGCCGAGACCCTCGACGCGCTGTGCGACGGCGTGCTCAAGGCCGTCCTGCCGGAGGACCCCAGCGACGACGTGGCCCTGCTGCTGGCCCGCACCCGGGCCCTGGGCGCCGACCGCATCGCCACCTGGGACGTATCGCCGGACCCCGAGCACGTGGCGACCACCCGGCAGGCGGCCACGGACCAGCTGACCGCGTGGGGGATGGACGAGGCGGCCTTCGTCACCGAACTCGTCGTCAGCGAACTCGTCACCAACGCCATCCGGTACGGCGCACCGCCCATCCAGCTCCGGCTGATCCGCGACCGCGCCCTCATCTGCGAGGTCTCCGACGGCAGTTCGACCTCGCCGCATCTGCGCCGGGCCCACGCCTACGACGAGGGCGGCCGCGGACTCCTGCTCGTCGCGCAGCTCACCAAGCGCTGGGGCAGTCGGCAGACCGCCGGCGGCAAGACGATCTGGGCGGAACAACCGCTGCCACCGACGATCTGAACATGCGAACGAGCAGCCCGGGTCGGGCGCGTCCTGGGAGAACGGCGCGCCGTGCGGCAGCACGTGCACCACATCGAGGACGACCGGCATGTCTCCCTCGTTGCGGCCGGTGCGCACATGGCCCGGACCGGCCGGCTCCCCCGCCCGGGCGGCCTCGCCCGAGCGGGCCCGGTGACGAGGACGGTGGCGGCGACCACGGCGCCGGTGACGGCGGTACGGAGCGCGGGGCGCCTGCGAGGGACGCCGTCGGCTCAGAACTCCTCGTGCACCTCGGGGTCGCCGCCGAGCCGCCGGTGCGCGCGGTCGGCGACGGCCGCCATCTGCGTGGCGTCGAGGTCGAAGCCGAAGACGTCGAGGTTCGCGCGCTGCCGCTCCCGGTCGGCCGACTTGGGGATGGGCAGGGCGCCCAGCTGGGTGTGCCAGCGCAGGACGACCTGGCCGGGCGTCACCTTGAGGGTCTCGGCGATGCCCCGGACGACCGGGTCGTCCAGGAGGTCGGTGCCGCGCCCCAGCGGGCTCCAGCTCTCGGTGACGATGCCCTTGCCCTCGTGGAAGGCGCGCAGCTCGTCCTGCGGGAACAGCGGGTGCAGCTCTATCTGGTTCACGGACGGCAGGACGCCCGTCTCCCGCTCCAGGCGCTCGATGTGCTCGGGCGTGAAGTTGGAGACGCCGATCGACCGGACCAGGCCGCTCTCGCGGAGCTCGATCATGGCCCGCCAGGAGTCGACGTACTTGTCGACCCGGGGGAGCGGCCAGTGGATCAGATACAGGTCGACGTAGGCGACGTCCAGGCGGCGCCGGGACTCCTCGAAGGAGGTGAGGGTCTCCTCGTAGCCGTGGTGCCGGCCCGGGAGCTTCGTCGTGACCACGACCTCCTCGCGCGGCACCCCGCTCGCCACGATGCCCCGGCCCACCCCCGTCTCGTTGCGGTAGTTCGTCGCGGTGTCGACGAGGCGGTGGCCCAGATCCAGGGCGCCGGCCACCGCCTCTTCCGCCTGGGCGTCGTCCATCGGCCAGGTGCCCAGGCCGATGGCGGGGATCGTCGTACCGTCGTTGAGCGTGTGCAGCGGAATGCTGATCACTGTCGGACCTTCCCTCGACTGTGCCGTACACCCAGCGTCACGGATAGGGTGAGGATTGATCAACCGGACGGGTGGGGACGAGGACAGGCGACGGGATGGGCGGCACCGAGGAGAAGCAGACGACGGGATCGGGGCGTCCGACGTCACGGGACGTCGCCCGGCTCGCCGGGGTGTCGCACACGGCCGTCTCCTTCGTCTTCAACGGCCGCGCCGAGGGCAACCTCTCGCCCGCCACCCAGGAGCGGATCCGCCGAGCCGCCGCCGAGCTCGGCTACCGGCCCGACCCCGTGGCCCGCGGCCTGCGCCGCCGCCGTACGGCAGTGATCGGCCTGGTCACCGACGAGATCGCCTCCTCGCCGTTCGCGGGACGGCTGCTGCGCGGTGCCATGGAGACCGCCTGGGACAGGGAGCACCTCGTGCTGACCATCGACTCGGGCGGCGATCCGGCCAAGGAGGACGCGGCTGTCGCCGAGCTCCTCGACCGCCGGGTGGACGGCATCATCTACGCGGCCATGTCGCTGCGCCGGGTCCGGGTCCCCGAGGGCCTGCACCGCACCCACTCCGTGCTCGCCAACTGCCTGCCCGAGGACGACTCCCTGCCCGCCGTCATACCCGCCGAGCGCGCGGGCGGCCGTACGGCGGCCCGGCTGCTGCTGGACGCGGGGCACCGTCGAGTCGCCATGGTCGGCGGCCAGGACGACATCGCCTCCGTCGACCGCCTGCGCGGCTTCCGCGACGCCCTGCGCGCCGAGGGGATCAGCGTGCCCAAGGAGTGGGTCGTCCGCACCGGCGGTGAGATCTCCGGCGGGTACGAGGGCGCGATGCGCGTCCTGGACGGCGTCCCCGCCGACCTGCGCCCCACCGGGCTCTTCTGCTACAACGACCGGGTCGCGGCGGGCGTCCTGCACGCCGCGGCCCGGCTCGGCATCACCGTCCCGGGCGAGCTGTCCGTGGTGGGCTACGACGACCAGGAACACATGGCCGCGTTCCTCACTCCGCCCCTGACCAGCGTCGCCCTGCCGCACCGGGCGATGGGCGACGCCGCCGCGCGCCTGCTCCTCGACGCCATCGACACGGGCCGGACGCCGCCCGCGACGGTACGGCGCCTGGCCTGTCCGGTGATCAGCCGTGCTTCGGTGGGACCAGCTCCCAGCCGCTGACCGTGGCCCCGGCACCGGTCACGAGCAGCTCGGCCACGTCGTCGGGCCGTCGGTAGACCCGCTCGGTGACCATCGCCCGGTCGCCCACGAACAGCTCGAACAGCGAGCCGTCGACGAGGATCCGCACCTCGTCGGCCGGCGCCCGCACCACGATCGGCGCCGCCTCCTCGGACCCACCGCGCGGCCAGCCGGCCCGGTCGAGCGTCACCGTCTCCTGGTCCGGGTCAAGGAGCACCGTCAGCTCCGCACCCGAGGCGGAGAGCAGCAGCCGCACGCCGGTTCGGCCGGACGCGGTCACCGTCAGGTCGTACGCCTCCGGGAGGGCGGCAGGCCCACCCGCGGCCGTCACGAACGGCTCGTCGGCCCGCAGCAGTTCGAGCTCCGGCGCCGGTGCGACCCGCAGGGAGCCGTCGGCCCGCAAGTCCACCACGCGCGGCGCTGTCAGCACTCCGGCCCACCCCGCCCGGTCGACCTCGGCCTGTTCCCGCGCCTCCCAGGACCAGCCCCACAGCAACGCCCGGTCGGGCTCCTGGAGCACTGCGGGCGCGTAGAAGTCCCGGCCGTGGTCCAGCCGCCCTCCGGCGCCCGCCTCGAAGCGCAACCCGTCCTCGCCGCCCGGGACCAGATGCCCCGTCAGATAGCCGGTGGCGCTGGGGTTTCCGTCCCACAGCGAGAGCACCAGCACCCACGTCCCGTCGGCCGTCCGCAGCAGCTGCGGGCACTCCCAGCCCACCGCCCCGTCGCCGAAGGCGTGCGCGGCCACCGGGTCGGTGCCGTCCAGCAGCACTCCCGCGAACCGCCAGTCGGTGAGGTCGTCGCAGTCGTACAGCAGCACCGACGGCGTCCCGTCCGCGTGCCCCGCACCGACCAGCGCCCAGCGCCGACCGTCGCCGCCGAACACGAACGGGTCGCGGAACATCACCACGTCCAGGCCGTCCGGCGGGCCCGTCACCACCGGCGTGGGCAGGGGCCGCCAGTCGGTGAGCGTCTCGTCCTCCGGCATCAGCGCCCGCGCGAGGCAGATCGAGCCGAGGCCCGTGTGGTGCCGGTCGACGCCGGTGTAGACGGCCGTCGGCACACCGTCGTCGTCGACCACGCAGCCCGACCAGCAGCCCGCCTCGTCGGGGCCGCCCGGTGTCGGGGTGAGCGCGATCGGATGGTGTTCCCAGTGGACCAGGTCGGCGCTGGAGACATGACCCCAGTGGACGTTGGCGTGCACGGGGGCGTCGGGGTTGTGCTGGTAGAAGAGGTGGTGGCGGCCCCGCCAACGGAAGGGACCGTTCGGGTCGTTGATCCAGTTGGCGGGGGGACGGACCCGGAAGCGCGGGGCGCCGGGGTCCGTGCACTGAGCTGCGAGGCTCAACGGTTGACTCCTGCGGACGTGATGCCCTCGCGGAGAGGGCGCTGACCGACGACGAACACGGCGACGGCGGGGATCATGGACAGCACGACACCGGCGAGCACCACCGAGATGGAGCCGGTGCCGAGGTTGCCCTGGAGCGAGACCAGGCCCAGCGGCAACGTGTAGTTCTGGGCCGACGTCTCCAGGATCAGCGGCCGGAAGAACTCGTTCCAGTGGTAGTTGAAGGCCAGCACGCCGACGATCGCGAGACCGGGCGCGGCCAGCGGGGCGTACACGGACCGGAAGATCCGCCAGGGCCCGCAGCCGTCCAGCATCGCCGCCTCGCCCAGGTCCTTGGGCATGCCCAGGAAGTACTGGCGCATCAGGAAGGTCCCGAACGCGGTCGGGAAGGCCGGAATGATCAGGGCGAGCAGGGTGTCGGTCAGGCCCATCGACTTCAGCACCAGGAACACCGGCACGATCGTGACCTGGAGCGGCACCATCATGGTCGCCAGCACCAGCCCGAACAGCGGCTTCTTGAACCGGAACTCAAGGCGCGCGAAGGCGTACCCGGCGAGGCCGGCCGTGATCATCTGGCCCACCGCGATCAGCGCCGTCACCAGCGTCGAGTTGAGGGCCAGCAGCCAGACGTCGATCTGGTCGAAGACCCCGCTGTACGCCTCCGCGGACGGGCTCGTCGGGATGAGGCGCGGCGGCAGGTCGAACGCCTCGGCCGGGGTGCGCAAGGACGTGGAGACGGTCCAGAGGACCGGGCCCAGCGTCAGCAGCGCGCACACCGCGAGGCCGGCGATCCGGGCCCACGGCGCGAGGGAGTGCCGGGTGCGGCTGAGGGAGAGTGTCGCTTGGCTCATGAGAGGGTCACCGGCTCACTGGTAGTGGACGAAACGCCGGCTGAGCCGGAACTGGAGGGCGGTGACCGCCATGATCAGCACGAACAGCAGCACACCCACGGCCGAGGCGGTACCGAAGCGCAACTGCTCGAAGGCGCTCTCGTAGATGACCATCACGACGGTGCGGGTGGCGTCGCCGGGACCGCCGTCGGTGAGGACGTAGGGCTGCTCGAAGACCTGGAGCGCGTTGATGATGCCGACCACCGACGCCACCAGCAGGGTGGGCGACAGCAGCGGCAGGGTGATGCCGAGGTGCTTGCGCAGCCCCCTCGCCCCGTCCAGGGCGGCGGCCTCGTGGATCTCCTTGGGGATGTTGTTGAGACCGCCGACGAACAGCAGGAACGAGAACCCGAACTGCTGCCAGACATAGACCAGGATCACCGTGGCCATCGCCGCGTTCTCCGACGTCAGCCAGGGCACCGGGGCGACCCCGACCAGCCCGAGCAGCCAGTTCACGACCCCGAAGTCCTGGTTGAACAGGTACTTCATCACCACCGAGATCGACGCCGCCGACAGCACCAGCGGGAAGAAGAACGCGGACCGGAACACCGACCGCAGCCACACCGGCATCCGCCCGTTCACCGCCAGCGCCAGCACCAGCGCGATCACCAGTTGCAGCGCGACCGCGAACACCATGAACACCACCGTGTTGCCGAAGGACACCAGCACGGTCGAATCGGTGAAGACCTCCCGGTAGTTGGCACCGCCGGCGAAGCTCGGATCGTCGATGACGTTCCAGTGGAACAGGCTCAGCACGACCGAGCCGATGATCGGGACGACCGTGAAGACGACGATGCCGACGATCGTGGGCGCGAGGAACAGCGTGGCCAGCAGGCGGGTGCCGCGGTCACGGGCGGAGCGCCGGGGCGCGGGGGCCGGCGGCGCGGCCGCCGGCTGCGGCCGTACGGCCGGTATCCGGGTGTTCGTCATACGTCACGCTCCATGGCCTTCTCCAGATCGCCCTGCATCCGGCGCAGCGCGGGACCCACCGCGCGCCGGGACGCCAGAGCCGTACCGGTGTGCTTGAGCAGCACCTGCTCGACCTCGGCGACCTGCGGCGGCGCGGGGATCGGCCCGGTGTCGGGGAACTTGTCGAGGGTGTCGTAGAAGACCGGCCAGTGCTCCGGGCCCGTCTCCCGGTACCGCTGCGCGGTGAGCATCGAGCGGCGTGCCGGGGTGGTCTGGTTGGTGGAGAACAGCCGCATCAGGGTGTCCCTGCGGGCGGCGTACTTGATGAACTCCCAGGCCTCCTCCTGCCGCTTCGAGGTGCGCAGCAGCGCGTAACCGGCGGCGCCGAACTGCATGCGCTGGGTGCGCCAACGCGGGAAGTACTGCACGTCGAAGGCGTCCGGCTTCATCCCGGCCAGGTGCAGTCCGCCGGCCCAGAAGCCGCCCGCGGGTGTGACGCCGACCCGGCCGGTGGAGAACACGCCGATCAGGTTCTGGCCGTTGCCGCCCTCGGGCCGGGTGCACAGGCCCTCCTGAATGAGGGAGGCGAGATAGTCGTACGCCTCCTCCACGCGCGCGTCGGTGGCCTGCGGGGTCGTCCACCGGTAACCGCCCCCGCGGCCCTCCCGCTCGGCGGCCGGGTAGAAGGAGTCCCACAGCCAGTCACCGCCCGGTGCCTTGGACTCGGCAAGGAGATTGGTGTCGTTGGCGAACAGCCACGGCACGACGCCGCCCCACAGCCGGTTGGTCCAGAAGTACGGCGTGAACTGCGAACCACTGGCCCCCTTCATGTCCCGCAGCAGCGCGGTGAAGTCGTCGCGGGTCCAGTCGGCGGCGGGGAAGCCGGCGCCCGCCCGCTCCAGCACCTGGTGATTGAGGTACATGTCGGCCGCGTTGAACTCGACCGGCAGCTGGTGGAGGGAGCCCTCGTACATCATCGACTCCACCAGCGAGGGGTGGACGTCGGCGAAGTATTCGCGCAGCTCCTCGGCGTCCCGCTTCACCCAGTCGTCCAGCGGGACTCCGAGGCGCTGCGCGAACAGCTGGACACCCTCGGTGGCGACGTACACCAGATCGGGGGCCGTGCCCGCCGCGATCTGGGTCAGGATCTTCGCGAAGAAGTCGGACCAGTCGACCGCCTGGACGGCGTTGATCCGCAGCTTGATGTCGGGATGGACCTGCTTGAAGCCCTCGGTGAGCGTGCGAACGGCCTCCGGTCCGTAGGCGGGGCCGAGCGTGGCGACGACGAGCGAGCCGTCGTCGCGGCCGGGGACGTCGGCTCCGGTGAGCCGGTCCCAGCTCGCGGCGGTACCGGCGAGCGCGGCGGCTCCCGCGCCGTAGGCGCCGTACCGCAGCAGAGTGCGGCGGGTGGGATGCGAGTCGGTCATGCAGCGGGCCTAACTCGTGTTAGTCGAGTAGTGATGCCCCAGATGATGGGAAGCCCGTCGCGGCCCTGTCAATAGTCGTGAACCACTTGACCTTTAACGAGTTAGGTCGCAGAGTCCTGGTCCACATGAGCCGCCTCCCGACGCCTTGCGCGTCCGACGAGAGGAACGATGTGTGATGCCCGCGATGACCAGGAGAGCCCTGCTCGCCGGCTCGGCCGCGGGGGCGTCGGCCGCGCTGCTGCCGACCGCGTCCCCGGCCGCCGCGAAGCCCCGGAAAGCAGCCGCGACCTGCGCGAGCTACCGCGCCGAGTACCACTTCACGGTGCCCGACCAGTGGAAGAACGACCCGCAGCGCCCGGTCTGGATCGACGGCGAGTACCACTACTACTACCTGTACAACCCGGACTACCTCACCGGAGGAACCACCGCGGGCACGGCCTGGCGCCTGGCCACCACGACCGACCTGGTCACCTTCCGGGACCGGGGGATCGCCCTGCCGAAGGACACCACCCCCAACGGCGACCTCTGGTCCGGCTCGGCGGTGGTCGACACGGAGAACACCGCCGGCTTCGGTGCGGACGCGGTGATCGTCGTCGTCACCATGGCGCCGGACGAGGTGACACAGGCGCAGTACCTGTACTACTCGACCGACGGCGGCCGCACATTCCGTAACCACGGCACCGAGCCCGTCCTGCCGAACCCGGGCGTGCGGGACTTCCGCGACCCGAAGGTGATCCGCGACGAGGAGCGCGGCCGGTGGGTGATGACGCTCGCCGAGAACGACAAGGTGGGCTTCTACCACTCCACCGACCTGAAGTCCTGGACGTACGCCAGTGGCTTCGTCAAGGGCGGCATCGGCGTCCTGGAGTGCCCGGACCTGTTCCGCATCACCGCCGACGACGGCACCGTGACGTGGGTGCTCGGCGTGAGCGCGAACGGCAAGGGGGCCGGGCTGCCGAACACCTACGCCTACTGGACGGGCTCCTTCGACGGCACCGTCTTCACCGCCGACGCCGACGACCCGCAGTGGCTCGACCACGGCTGGGACTGGTACGCCGCCGTCACCTTCGAAAGGCACCGCGGCGACGGCTCCGTCGACCCCGCCGTCCGCTACGCGATCGGCTGGCTGAACAACTGGGACTACGCGAACATCACGCCCACCATCGACTGCGACGGCTTCAACGGCACCGACTCGATCGTCCGGCAGATCACGCTGAAGCGCTCCCCCTCCGGCACGTACTACCTGGCGTCACAACCGGTCGCCGCACTGGACGACCACGTCTCCCGCACGGTGCACCTCGGCGACCTGGAGGTCTCCGGCACCCGGGTGCTCGACCACCAGGGCACCGCCTACGAGCTGACCTGCGAGATCACCTGGGACCAGCTCACCGGCGCCGGCCTCCAGCTGCGCCGCTCGCCGGACGGCAGCCGGCACGTCGACGCCGGGATCTACGGCGACTACGCCTTCCTCAACCGCCGCCCCACCATGAACCCCGACGCGTCAGGCCGATGGCAGGAGAGCCACAGCCCCTTCGACCCGGCCGCCCGCAGCGTGCGGCTGCGCATCCTGGTCGACCGCACGTCCGTCGAGATGTTCGTGGACGACGGCCGGTACACCCACTCCTCGGAGGTCTTCCCGTATCTGATCGACACGGGGCTCGCCCTGTTCACGATCGACGGCACGGCGGTCTTCCGGAACGTGGTGATACGGGAGTTCTCCCTGTGACACGGCAACTGACGGCTGACGGCTGCCGGGTTGCCCCTCCGCCCAGGCCCTGTCGCCACGTCCGCCGAACGCTGTCACGATCTTCCTGGAAGCGGCTCGGACCGGAGCCGGCGCGGGCGAGTGACGGAGCGTGCGGATGACGAGGGACAGGGACGGGGCGGAGCGGGCCGCGGGGATCGAGGTGCATCCGGTCGCCGGGCACATCGGCGCGGAGATCAAGGGCGTCGACCTGGCCGGTGAGTTGGCAAACGCCGTGGTCGCCGCGATCCGGGCGGCGGTGCTGCGCTGGAAGGTCGTGTTCTTCCGGGGGCAGCGGCTGGACCACGCCGGGCATGTCGCGTTCGCGCGGCGGTTCGGGGAGCCGGTCGTCCTGCGCAAGCGGGGCAGCGCGTCCCCGGCGGACTTCCCCGAGGTCGAGACGACCGCCGACCGGCTCGAACTGGGCGGGAGGTTCGGCATGGAGCACGACGAGTGGCTGCGCCGGCGCCGGCACACGCTGCTGCGGGGCTGGCACTGCGACCACGGTGCCCGCATCGACCCGCCCGCCGCGACGATCCTGCGCGCCGAGACCGTACCCCCGTACGGCGGCGACACGACCTGGTCCAATCTGGCGGCCGCCTATGCCGGACTCTCCGGCCCGGTACGGGAGTTCGTGGACGGCCTGCGCGCCGAGCACCGCCTCGGGGTCGGCTATCAGCCCCGGCCCGGCGACGACGCGTACGTCCGTCATCTCCTCGACCATCAGGTCGCCTCCCTGCATCCGCTGGTGCGTGTCCATCCCGAGACGGGGGAGCGGGTGCTCTGCGTCAACGGCTACTACGTCGAGCAGATCGCCGACCTCTCGCGCGCCGAGAGCAGCGCCGTCCTGGAGATGCTGCTGGAACAGGCGGTACGGCCCGAGTACACGGTGCGTTTCCGCTGGGAGCCCGGCAGCGTGGCCTTCTGGGACAACCGGGCCACCATCCACCTCGCCCCCGGCGACAACGCCCACCTCGGCTTCCCCCGGACCATGCACCGCGTCATGCTCACCGGAGACGTGCCGGTGGGGGTGGACGGCAAGCCGTCGGAGCCGATCGTCGGGACCGAGGTGGGGCGCTGGTAGCGGACGTCTGCCGGGGTTTGGGCCCTGGGCTCAGCGGGCGAGCAGGTCCCGCAGCGCCTTCGCGATGTCGGCCGGTGCCTCCTCGGCCATGAAGTGGCCGCAGGTGACGGTGGCGTGCCGCAGATCCGGCGCCCAGGTGTGCCACAGCCCGGCCGCGTCGAAGCCGAGCGCCGCGCCCCAGTCCTGCTGGAGCACGCCGACCGGCATCCGCAGCGTGCTTCCCGCGGCGCGGTCGGCCCGGTCGTGCTCGATGTCGATGCCGGCCGACGCCCGGTAGTCCGCGACGATCGACGGCACCGCCGCACGGCAGGCGGCGAGGTAGGCGGCGCGGACGTCGTCCGGGACAGCAGCCCGGTCGGTCGTCCAGATGTCCAGGAAGTGGCCGAAGAAGTCGTCCGGGGCGGCACCGATCATGCGCTCCGGCAGGCCGGGCGGCTGGGCCATCAGATAGAGGTGGAAGCCCACGGCGGCGGTGACGCCGTGCATGACCTCCCACATGTCCAGCGTCGGCAGGACGTCGAGACACGCCAAGTGGGTGACCGTGTCGGGATGGTCGAGACCGGCGCGGAAAGCCACGAGGGCACCACGGTCGTGCCCGGCCAGTGCGAAGCCCTCGTGCCCCAGTTCATGCGCCAGGGCCACGATGTCCGCGGCCATGGTCCGCTTGGCGTAGACGGAGCCGTCGGTCTCCACCGGCTTGTCGCTGGCGCCGTAGCCGCGCAGGTCCGGGCAGATCACCGTGTGGTCGACGGCCAGGTCGGCGGCCACGTGCCGCCACATCAGGTGGGTCTGCGGAAAGCCGTGCAGCAGAACGACGGGCGGGCCGGAGCCGCCCACGGCCGTGTGCAGGGACACTCCGTCGGCGACGGGGACGCGGTGATGTTCGAAACCGGGGATGACAGGAGGCACGGCGGCTCCGCTCCTTCCGAGAGGCGGGATCTTGTTCCTCGATCCTCCCCGGGGCCGATGAGCAACGAATGAGCAGCGGCGCGCCGTGTCTGCGCCCCGGCGCTGTCAGTCCCGCTCGGGCTCGGCCGGAGCGCCGGCGCGGCGACGGGTCAGCAGCGCGCCCACCAGAATCACCACACCGATCGCGACGACCTTGGCGGCCTGGTGGACGCCGGTCGCCAGGTTCTCCGGCATGAGCGGCAGCCGTCCGAGCCCCAGCGCCGGAGCGACGACGGCCCACGCCGCCGCGAGCACCCCGAGGACGATCAGCGTCACGGCCCCACGTGTTCCGAGCCCGGCCCACCAGGGCTCCGAGACGTGCTCCCGCTCGTCGATCCGCTCGACGTCCTTGTCGGCCATGGTCCGTACTCCTGTGAGTGTCGTGGTCACCGGGGAAGACGCGGGTCGAGGCGCGGGAGTTCACCGCGCGGCCGACGTGATCGTCGCGACCGGCGGCGACCTATCGTGGAACCTCCACGGATCACCGGTCCGTCGGTGACCCGTGGGCGTGACGGCGACGATCGCGGAGGGTGGTGGCGGACGTGAGCCCGGCAGACGCGCACCCCGGCCTCGGCGTGCTCGGGCCGGTGACCGCCTGGGACGCGGACGGGAACACGATCGCCCTGAAGGGGCCCCGGCACCGCTCGGTGCTGGCCCGGCTGATCGTCGCCCGGGGCCGCGTCGTGCCCGTCGCCCATCTGGTCGACGACCTCTGGGACGACCCGCCCGCCGACCCCGTGGGCGCCCTGCGCACCTTCGTCGCCGCCCTGCGCCGAGCCCTCGAACCCGACCGCTCGCCCCGCACCCCGGCGCGGCTCCTCGTCACCGAGGGCCCGGGCTACGCCCTGCGCGTCCCCATGGACGCGGTCGACGCCTGGTGGTTCGAGCAGGCCGTCAGCGACGCTCCCAAGCTGCCGCCCGAGGAGGCGACCGTACGGCTGGACGAAGCGCTCGACCGGTGGCGCGGACCCGCCTACGCGGAGTTCGCGGAGCAGCCGTGGGCCCGGTCCGACAGCCGCCGCCTGACCGAGCTTCGACTGCACGCCGTAGAACTGCGGGCCGAAGCGCTGATGTCCCTCGGGGAGGCCGACCGGGCCGCCGCGGACGTCCGGGCGCACGCCGCCGAGCATCCGTGGCGCGAGAACGCCTGGCGCCTGCTCGCCCTGGCCCTGTACCGCACGGGCCGCCAGGCCGATGCGCTGGAGGTACTGCACGGGGCACGGACGCTGCTCGCCGATCAGCTGGGGATCGATCCGGGACCGGGGCTGCGGATGCTGGAGCAGGACATTCTTCGGCAGGCCGAGCATCTGGATCGCGGCAACGGGCTGGATGAGACCGACCGTCGTGTTCGGGGTGGTCGGTCGGGGGGCGCGGGTCGTGGTGCTTGGGGTGGTCTGCCGGGGGGTGCGGGTCGTGGTGCTCGGGGTGGTCTGCCGGGGGAAGCCGACCCTGGTGCTCGGGGTGATCACGCTGCCGGAGAGGGCGATCCCGCCCGGGCCGACCACAGGGCCCGGACCGCCGACCTCGCCCCCGCCGACCGCACCCCAACCACCGACGGACCCGCTGGCACTGACGGAACTGCCCGCACCGATGGGGCGGCTCGCACCGACGGTACCGCCCGCACCGACCGAACTGCCCGCACCGACGGAACTGCGACTGCCCGCACCGATGGGACCGCTCGCACCGACGGCACTGCCCGCACCGACCGAACTGCAACTGCCCGCACCGACGGTACCGCCCGCACCGACCGAACTGCCCGCACCGACCGAACTGCAACTGCCCGCACCGACGGAACCGCCCGCACCGGCGAGGCCCCCGGATCTGCCAACCCCGCCGGACGCGTCTGGGAGCAGGTCGCCGCTGTCTACGACCGCACCGTCGCCCCCGACGCCCGCGCCCGCCTGGAGTCCACCACCGGGCTGCTGCGCAACCTCGCGGTGACCGGCGGCAGCGGGTTGCTGGCCGCCCGCGAGCACCGGGTCGCGGCCGTCGCCGCCGCCGAGGAACTGGGCGACCCCGAACTGACCGCCAGGGTCATCGGCGCCTATGACGTCCCGGCGATCTGGACCCGCCTCGACGACCCGGAGCAGGCGGCCCGGGTCGTCGCCGCGGCCGAGCGCACACTCGCGGCCCTGACCGCCCTGTCCTCGACGGCGCACGGACACGCCGAGGTCCCGGCCGTCCACGAGGCGGACAAGGCCCGGTTGCTCGCCACGATCGCCCTGGAGTCGCGCGGCACCCGGCTCGCCCGTGGCCCGCAGGCAGCCCGCCAGGCGCAGGAGATCGCGCGCCGCCTGGACGATCCGGCCCTGCTGGCGTTCGCCCTCAACGCCGGCTTCATGCAGGCTTTCGACCGCACCGGGCTGGCGCCCCGTCGTGACGCGATCGGCGCCGAACTGGTCGCGCTCTCCGCCCGCCACGGCCTGGCCACGTTCGAGACCCTCGGCCGCCTCGTCCGTCTCCAGGCCCGCAGCGCCCTCGGGGACTTCACCACGGCCGACCACCACGCGGTCGCCGCCGACCGCCTCGCCGCACGGCACGAACGGCCGCTCGTGGGCGTGTTCACCCGCTGGTACGCCGCACTGAGACTCGACACCACCGGCCGGGCCCCGGCGGCCGACGCGGAGGCGGCCTACCGGGACGCGGCCGACCTGCTGAGCGGAGCCGGCATGCCGGGCCTGGCCCACGGCCTCCTCCCGCTCGCCCTGCTGTGCCTGCGCCTGCGCCGCACCCTGCCGCTCGACTTCGACGACCACACGGACTGGGGCCCCTACGCCCCTTGGGCGCAACCCCTGCTCCTGCTCGACCGGGGCCGGCGCGGCGAGGCCGCCGACGCGCTGCACGCCACGCCCGAGCCACCGCGCGACCTCCTGCAGGAGGCCCTGTGGTGCCTCACCGCGCAGGCGGCGGTGGGCCTCGGCGACCGGCGGACCATGGCCCGCGCGCATGCTGCCCTCACCCCGGCGGCGAACGAACTGGCGGGCGCGGGCAGCGGGTTGCTCACCCTGGGGCCGGTCGCGGGATACCTGGAGCTGTGTTCCGGCTAGGCCGGGACGTGGGCGGGGACGTGGTCGGTCTCGGGCCCGCGCTGTGCCGCGTACCAGCCGAGGGCGCGCGCCATCGCCTTGTGGAGGGTGTGGGGAAGCAGCGGATCGAGAGCCTCCCAGCTGCGGTCCACCATGTCCCGCGCCTCCCCGAGGCACACAGTGAGGGCGCCGCAGGACATCAACAGCTCGGCGGCCTCCGCGACATCGGCCTCGGAGCGGACCTGGAGGGCCCGTTGCAGCCGACGGCGGTCGTGCCCGTTGAGCAGCCCGATGGCGTGCGCCACCGGGTAGGTGACGGTCCCGTTGATCAGGTCCAGCGCGGGCGTACGGACGACGACGCCCTGCCGGTACGCGGCGGGCGTCGCCATGCCGTACAGGTCGGCGACGTCGTCGCTGATCTGGTAGGCGAGCCCGACATTCTCGAAGTAGTCGCAGATCGCGGCGAGTTGGGCTTCGTCGGCGCCGCCGAGGATGGCGGCGACCTCGGCGGTGCTGCGCACGAGCATGCCGGTCTTGAGGCGGTGGGTGGTGCGGATCTGCTCCAGCAGCGCGGTGGGGTCACCGGACTCGACGGCCTCGTCGAAAGTGGCGTGATGCCCGGCGAGGTCGAGGGCCTGCCCGGCGTGCGCGGCCCGCATGGCCCGCAGATAGAGCCGGTAGACGCGCAGCATGGTGGACGCGTCGGCCTGGGGAACGCGCTGGAGCAGCGGGTCGAAGGTGTAGTAGCCGAGTGTGCCGGCGGTGATCGCGGCGGCGGTGCCGAACACCTCGTGGACGCAGGGCAGCCCGCGCCGGGTGCTCGAGCCGTCCTGGACGTCGTCGATGACCAGGGCCGAGGTGTGCAGGATCTCGGTGGCGGCGGTGAGCGGGCGGTAGGGCTCGGGGTCGGTGTCCAGCAGACACAGCACGCTGCCCGCGACGTACGCGCGCCAGGAGCGTCCGGGCATGTTCAGCAGGTGCAGCACCGGCGCGGCGAGGGCCTGGTGGAGCCGGGCGTGCGCGGTGGAGTCCAGCCGTGTTCCCTCGTGCGTGCCCGCGAGGAGGTCGACGCCGGCGACGTCCGCCGCGGTGTCCGGATAGACCGCGGCGGCCTCGGCACGGGCGATGCCGTGCCCCCGGCGCATATAGCCCTCGATGTCGTCGATGGTGTTGTTCGGGATGGTCCGCAATGCGGCCGTGCCCGCGGTGGGCGAGCCGTTCATGGTGCCGCGCGCGGTCGCCGGGCTCTCCCAGAACGCCCGGCCGACGATGAACGTACGGACCTCGTGCCGGTCCTGCCGAGCGGTGACGTCCAGATGCAGGTCCAGGTCCGGGACGCTCAGCCGTGCCGCGGTCGGATAGGTGTTGAGCGTGGCCAGCGAAGTCCAGTGACGCAGCGGTTCCCAGGACATCTCGTGATGGCTGACGGTGCCGTCGGGGGCGACGGCGGTCGCGCGGGCGAGCACGGCCGAGTCGGCGTCCGGGGACTCGGGGAAGTGCGCGGTCGCGCTGATCTCCCAGCCGTTGTCGAGGTGCAGGCCCGTCCACGTCCAGGTGTGCCCCGCCAGGACCGGCGTCTGCGGGCCGGATCCGTCGCCCGACTGCCGACCGTGCTGGAACCAGGCCTGGCCCGTCACCCGCTGCGTCGCTCCCCCGCCCGAACGCAGGGTGCCCTGCACATCCAGCCGCGGCAGGAACAGTGACGCGAACCCGCCCGCGTCACCCTCACCGGCTGGACCGCCGTCGGCCGCGGCCGGCTTCACCGGCGTCAGCAACAGCTCGAACTGCGCCCCTTGCCGAAAGGCCAGCCGGAAGCTCCCGTCGTCCTCGCGACGCAGACTCGCCACATCGCCCGCGCGGAGGTCCAGCCCGTCGGCTGCTTCGGTCACCGGCTCCGGCAGCAGCCGGTCGGGCAGCAGCGGGCCCTGCTCCAGAGCCTCGGACAACGTCCTGCGGACCCGCGGGTCCAGCAGCTCGTCGGAGTCGATGCCGCGGCGCAGCGCTCGCAGCGCGGCCGGTGTGATCCAGGTGCCGTAGGACATGCCGCCCGGGCCGTGGTGCACGACGTACAGGCGGTGGCCCGGCCCGGCGTCCGGGTCGCCCGCGTCGCGGTGACGCAGGAGGCCGACCGCCCAGGTGTGGTCCGCGCCTTCCTCGTCACGCAGATGTCCGGTCAGATACCAGCTCTCGGCACCGGCCGACGGGTGCGCACCGCCGAAGGGCGGGGTGCCGGCGGGTGAGTGCGGTGTCGGGGCGGAAGGCCGCTGCTGGGCGGAAGACACGGGGGAGATCACCCCCGCACCCTAGAAGCCCGATACGTTCCACTCGGTGACCATTAGCCGGATTCTCGCCTCATCGGATGAACCGGGACACCGATCAGGAGCAATCCCGTGCCCAGAGACGGTGCCGGCGTCGCAGCGCACCCGGCCCGCCCGCCTCGCCGGTGAACCGACGGGCGAAACTCGTCGTCGTACAGATGAATGATCCACACGCTCCCGCCGGGTACTCGACGCCGGCAGGAGCGCGCCCGCGGGCCCGCGCCCCGTGCGACGAGGAAGGAAGCGCATGCCGACTCCCGGGCCCCGTACCGCCGTCACACTTCTGGACATCCTGCTGCACGCCGCCGAGGACACGCCCGGCCAGGTCGTCGTCCACGTCCGCGGAGACGGCGGCGAACACCCCGTGACCTTCGCCGAGCTCCGTGACGACGCACTGCGCGTGGCGGGCGGCCTGCGCGCGGCGGGACTGGAACCCGGGACACCCGTCCCTCTGCTCGCGGGTCTCGGCGAGGACTTCCAGCCGATGTTCTGGGGAGCGCTCGCGGCGGGTCTCGTGCCCGTGCCGCTGGCCCCGGAAGCACGGCGTGCGGGACCCGTGTGGGAGTTCCTCGCCAAGCCCGCCGTCATGGTGGACGACACCACCAAGGACTTGCTCGCGGAGTTCCCCGGACCGGTGCGCGCGCTGCGACTGGGCGAGTTGCGCAAGGCCCGGGCGCCGCACGAGCTGCCTGCCCGGGCGCCGCACGACCTCGCGTTCCTGCAGTTCTCCTCCGGCAGCACCGGCGTCCCCAAGGGCGTCGAGCTCACCCACGAGGCGGTCCTCGCCAACCTCCGCCAGATCCGCACCGCCATGGCGATCACGTCCGACGACGTGATCGCCACCTGGATGCCGTACTTCCACGACATGGGCCTGATCGGCACCCACCTCGTCCCCATGGCGGCGGGCCTGAAGCAGATACGGCTCGAACCGCTGACCTTCGCCAAGCGTCCGGCCCTGTGGCTGGAGACGGCGGCACGGCACCGGGCGACGCTGCTGTCGGCGGCGAACTTCGCGCTGGCGCTCGCGGTGCGGCGGGTGCCGGACGGCGACTGGGCCGGGCTGGACCTGAGTTCCGTACGTCTGATGCTGGTCGGTGCCGAGCCGATCGCCCCGCGCGTGTGGCGGGAGTTCACCGCCAGGGCCGGTGCGGCGGGGCTGGCTGCCACGGCCATGCTGCCCGTGTACGGGCTCGCCGAGGCCACGCTCGCCGTGACCGTACCCCCGCTGGGGGAGGTCGCCGCGCCCCTGCGGCTGGACCGCAAGGCGCTGAGCCGGGGGCGGGCCGTCCTCGTGCGGCCCGGCCCGGACGCCGTCGAGTTCATGGACGTGGGCCGTCCCGTGCCGGACTGCCAGGTCCGTGTCACGGACGGCGCGGGCGGCCCGCTCGGCGAGCGGCGGGTGGGTCATGTCGAGGTTCGCGGTCCGCAGGTGGCACGCGGCTACCACCGCACTCCCGAGGCGAGCGCGGCCGCGTTCTCCGAGGGCTGGCTGCGCACCGGCGACCTCGGATTCCTGCACGACGGCCGGCTCTGCGTCACCGGTCGGCACAAGGACGTCGTCTTCGCCGGCGGCCGCACCTTCCACGCGCCCGACCTCGAGGAGACCGCCGCGGCCACCCCGGGACTGCCCCAGGGGACGGTCGCGGCGGTCGGATCCCCCGACCCCGAAACCGGCGGCGACCGGGTCGTGGTGTTCGTGCAGTGGGCACGGCCCGCCCTGGCCAAGGCACTTCCGGTACTGGACGCGGTGGCGGCGCGCGTCCGCGAGACGCTGGGCCACGACGACGTACGGGTGCTGCCCCTGCCGCCGGGCGCGTTCCCGCGCACGACGAGCGGCAAGCTGCGGCGAGCGCTGATGCGGGACCGGTTCGAGGCGGGCGCCTATGCGGCGGTGGAGGAACGGTTGGCGGCGGGGCGGGCCGAGGAAGCCATCGCGCGGAAGGCAGCGGGGGCGGAGCCGGAGCCGGAGCTGTCCGGTCCGCACTCGCGGCGTGACATCGAGGAATCCGTCCGCGCGATCTGGGCACGGGCACTCGACCGCCCCGCGGCGCAGATCGACCGGAACGCGCGCTTCTTCGCCCTCGGAGGCTCCTCGCTGAAGGCGATGGAGGTGCTCGCCGGGATAGAGGACGCCTTCCCGGTGACCGTGGAGCCCCGTGCGCTGCGCGACCACGACACGGTGACCGGGCTGGCCGACCATGTGCTCGCCCGTCTCGCCGGCCTTGACGGAGAATCGGGTCATGGCGCTCCCAGTGCGAGGCGCGCCGCGATGCCGTCGAGCGAGGGCGGTGCCGGGAACGGGCCGCTGGCCGTACTCGGCATGGCCTGTCGCTTCCCCGGAGCGGAAACGCCGGAAGCCTTCTGGGAGTTGCTGGTCTCCGGCCGCGACACGATGACGGCCGTACCGGACGACCGTTGGACCGGCGGGCAGGCCGACAGGGGCGGCTTTTACGGCTCCTTCCTCCCCGAACCCGGGGACTTCGACGCCGACTTCTTCGGGATGGACGACGAGGAGGCCCGCGCCACCGACCCGCAGGCGCGGATCTTCCTGGAGCTGGCCCACGAGGCGCTGGAGCGCGCGGGGTACGCGGGAGCGCGCCGGAACGGCCGCAAGGTCGGCGTCTTCGCCGCCGTGGGCGACAGCGGATACCGCGAGATCCTCGCCGCCACCGCCGGCGGCGACCTGACCGCCCAGCCAGGCGCCCTCACCGGAAACCTGCCCAACCTGATCGCCGCCCGCCTGTCCCAGGCACTCGACCTCGACGGCCCCGCCCTGGCCGTGGACACCGCCTGCTCCTCCGCGCTCGTGGCGCTGCACCTGGCGCGGCGCAGCCTCCAGAGCGGTGAGTGCGATGTCGCCGTGGTCGGCGGCGTCCACCTCGCTCTCACCGCGACCGGCCACCGACTGCTCGCCCGCGCCGGCGCACTGTCCCCGACGGGCGGCAGCCGGCCCTTCGGCGCCACCGCCGACGGCATCGTGCCCGGTGAGGGCGGCGCGGCCCTCGTCCTCACCCGTCTCGACGACGCGCGGCGGGCCGGCGATCAGGTCCTGGCGCTGGTCCGGGGCACGGCCGTCAACAACGACGGCCGCTCCCTCAGCCTGCTCGCCCCCAACCCCCGCACCCAGCGCGAGGTCATCACCCAGGCGTACGCCGAGTGCGGCATCGCCCCCGACGCGGTGACGTACGTCGAGGCGCACGGAACCGGCACCCCCGTCGGCGACCCTGTCGAGGCCCAGTCGCTCGGCCACGCCTTCCCGCCCCGCGCGGACGGGCTGCCGCGCCTGCTCGGCTCGGTCAAGGCCAACATCGGGCACCTGCTCAACGCGGCCGGCATGCCGGGCCTGGTCAAGACGGTCCTGGCGCTCCAGCACCGCCAGGTCCCGGCCACCCCGCACACCACCCCGGCCGCGCCCTACCTGGAACGCGTCGCGCCCGGCTTCGAACTCGCCACCGAACAGCGGGAATGGCGGTCCGCCGGCCCCCTGATCGCGGGCGTCAACGCCTTCGGCTTCGGCGGAACCAACGCCCACGCCGTCCTTGAGGAGGCACCGGTTGGCCCTGCCCCCTCCGGGCCCGGCTCCGAGGGCCCGCACCTTCTCACGCTGTCGGCCCGCAGCGCCGACGTCCTGCGGGCAGCCGCCGCCGACCTGGCGGCTCATGTGCGCAGGCATCCGGGTCTGCGCGAGGCGGACGTCTGCGCCACCGCGAACACCGCGAGAGACGACGGTCCCCATCGCCTCACCGTGGTCGCCGACGGTGACCTCGCCGACCGCCTGGACGCCGGCCGCGCCGCGGACCTCAGGATCGCCAAGTCCCGTCCACGGACGGTGTTCCTGCTGCCCGGCCAGGGTGCCCAGCGGCCCGGCCAGGGCCGTGCCCTCTACCGGTCGGCTCCGGTGTTCCGGGAGGTCATCGACGAGGCGTCGTCGCTGACCGGGCCCGTCCTCGGGCGCTCGCTCGCCGACTGGTGCCTCGATCCCCGCACGGATCCGGGTGAGTTGGCCAGGACCGAGGTCGCGCAGCCGCTGCTGGTCGCGTTCGGGGTGGGCCTGGCACGGCAGTTGGCGCACTGGGGCGTGACCGCCGACGCGGTCGCCGGGCACAGCGTGGGCGAGATCGCGGCGGCCTGTGCCGCCGGGTCGTTGAGTCTCGCCGAGGCGGTCGGGTTCGCCGCGGAACGCGGGCGGCTGGTGGGCGGACTCGCCCGCCCCGGTGCCATGGCCGCGGTGCGCGGCGACGAGGACACCGTCGCCGAGTTCCTCGGTCCGGTGAGCGTGGCCGCCGTCAACGGGCCCGGGCAGGTGGTGATCTCGGGCGCCGAGGACGCCGTCGAGCAGGCCCTCGCGGACCTGAGCCGACGCGGCGTGGCCACGCGCAGACTGCGTGTCTCCCATGCCTTCCACTCGCCGCTGCTCGGACCGGCCCTCGACCCGCTGCGGGACGCCGCGAAGGCGCTGACGGTCCGGCAGGGAGCCCTACCGATGCTCAGCACGGTCTCCGGGGAGTGGCGGCCCGGCCTGACCCCCGCGTACTGGCTGGATCATGCCGTCCGGACGGTGCGCTTCGGAGCGGCCGTGGAACGGCTTCTCGACGAGGGCTACGACACCTTCCTCGAACTCGGACCGGGGAACACCTTGGGCGGGGCGGTCCGTGCGGTCGTCGGCGCGCGGGGCGCCGGGGACGTGGCGGTGCTGTCGACGGGAGCTGCTGCGGCGGCAGGGCCCGGCGGTGACGCGGACGGGGGCGAGGCGCGGGCGTTGCTGGAGGCGGCCGGGCGGCTGTGGACGCGGGGCGGGACCTTGGACCGGACGGCCCTGGCCGGCCCGGCATCGAGGGTGCCGGTGCCGACGTACCCCTTCCGGCGCACCCGTCACTGGCCGCGCACGCCGGACGTGGAGCCATTGGTGCGCCGTCTCGATTGGCGGGACGCTCCGCTCACGCCCGCCGAAGGGCCCCGGGTCGTACGGTTGCTGGGCGGCGACGGAGCGCTCGGGCGGGCGTTGGGCGAGCGGCTGGCCGAGCGTGGCGTGACCGTATCGCGGGACGACGCCGTGCAACGTCCGACGCAGGCGGACACCTTGGTGTGGCTGGGCGGAGCGGGAAGGGGCGGGGCCGGCAGTTCGTCGGCCCTGGACGAGCTGGATGCCACGACCAAGGCCGCCGTCACCTCACTGCGCCATGTCCTCGACCTGCTCTCGGGCGACTGCTCCCGGCTGCTGGTGGTCACGGAGGACGCGTACGGCACCGCAACCGCGAACCCGTCGCAAGCCCTGCTGCACGGCTTCATGTCGGCACTCCCGGAGGAACACCCCGGGCTCGCCGCCCGCGGGGTCGACCTGACCTCCGATGACGCGCTCCCCGCCCAGGTCGACGCTCTGGAACGGGAGTTGTACTCGGCCCATGAGCCCGGCGCGGAGGCCACCGTCGTCCGGCGCTGCGGACGCAGGCTCGTCCGTACGTCCGCCGCCGTGGCCGACGCTTCCGCAGCGCTCGGCGAACTTCCGCCGGACGGCACCTACTTGATCACCGGGGGAGCCGGTGGGCTCGGCTCCGCACTCGCACGGGACCTCGCCGGGCGAGGCGCGTGCGAGCTGATCCTGACCGGGCGCTGCGAGACCGTGCCCGACGACCTGCTCGCCGCTCTCCGTGCCCAGGGCGCCCGTGCCGCCCGGTACCAACCGGCCGACGTGTCCGACGAAGCCGCCGTCGACGCCCTGTTCGCGGGGCTGCCCCCGCTGGACGGCGTCTTCCACGCCGCCGGTACGGTCCGGCCCGGCACACTCCGCTCCAAGTCCGACGCCGAGATCGAGCAGGTGCTCGCCGCGAAGGTGCGGGGCACGATCCTGCTCGCCGACGCGCTGCGCCGGCACGGCCAGGAACCGGCCGTGTGTGTCGCCTTCTCCTCCGTCGCCTCGGTCCAGCCCGGTCTCGCGGGCGCCCTCGGCGACTACGCGGCCGCCAACGCCTTCCTGGACGCCTTCGCCGCCGCCGAGCGCGCGGCGGGTCGGCCCTGGCAGTCGATCGGGTTCGGGCCCGTCTCGGACGCGGGTCTGGCGGCCGGGTCACCGGTCGAGTCGCGCTTGCGTACCCGGGGCCTGAGCCCCATGACGACGCGGGCCGCGATCACGGCACTCCGGACGGCGATGACCACGGACGCGGCGCACCTGCTGGTGGTTCCGCCGGAGATGCCTGCACCGGCTCAGCCCCGGCTGGTGGCCGCGCCGGAGACGCCTGCGTCGGCTCAGCCCCGGCTGGTGACCGCGCCGGAGACGCCTGCATCGGCTCAGCCCCGGCTGGTGACCGCGCCGGAGACGCCTGCACCGGCTCAGCCCCGGCTGGTGACCACGCCGGAGACGCCTGCATCGGCCCCACTCCACTCCATCGCGACCCCCGCAGGCCGAACCGTCCCCGCACCCGACCGCTCGACCGTCCCGGCCCCCGCACCCGACCGCTCGACCGTCCCGGCCCCCGCACCCGACCGCTCGACCGTCCCGGCCCCCGCACCCGACCGCTCGACCGTCCCGGCCCCCGCACCCCAGCGCCCGACCGTCCCGGGCCCCATCTCCCTCCGCGACGAATGCGCCCCGACCGACGACCCCACCCGCACAGCCGACCTGATACGCAGTCTCCTGGCCGACGCCCTGCGCCGCGCGCCCGAGGAGATCGGTGACGACGAGCCGTTCCTCAGTCTCGGCCTGGACTCGCTCACCGCCGTCGACCTCGCGCGCCGACTGGAGGCGGAGCTCGGGCTGCCCCTGCCCGCCACGCTGCTGTTCGAGCACCGGACGGTCGGCGAACTGTCCGCCCACCTCGCCACGCAGGACCCCGCCCCACTCACACCGCCCCCGGCGCCGCACACCCGGCACGAGAGCACCCCACGCCCCCTCACCCCCCTCCAACTCGCCTTCCTCACCACCGAGGCCCTCTACGAAGGCGTCACCGCCTACGGCTGCATACGCCAGACCATCCGCGGGCCCCTCGACCCCACCTTGCTCGGCCAGGCCCTGTCCCACCTCGCCGCCCGCCATCCGATGCTGCGCCTGCGCATCACGTCCCACGGCACCCCACCGCGCCAGTACACCGCCCCGGCCGAACCCACCGACCGAGCTCCCCGCTGGTACGAGGTGCAGGACCCGACCGTCGACACCGACACCCCGCCCCTGCCCGACCTCGAACAGCGCCTGTACAACCGCCCCTTCGACCTGACGACCGAAGACCCCGCCCGCGCGCTCCTGATCCGCGACAGCCGCGACGAGCACCTCGCCCATCTCCTCCTCGTCGTCCACCACAGCGCGGCGGACGGCTACAGCCTGAAGGTCCTGTGCGAGGAACTCTGGTCGCTCTACACGGCACTCGCGCAGGGCAGCCCGCCCCTCGAAATCCCGTCTCGGCGAACCGAGTTCGCCCAATACGCGGACCACATCACCACCGACCGCGAGTCCCCGGCCTTCGCCCGGGACCAGCAGTACTGGCGCGCCCGCATCGCCGAGCACGCGACAGCGACCACGACTCCGGCCCTGCCGTACGACGGCGACCCGGAAGCCGTCCCGGCGCCGCCGCTCGCCCACCACCAGTCGACCGCCGACGCATCGCTCACCGCCGCGCTGCGCGAGGTGGCGGCCCGGAACGACATCACCCTCTTCCATCTGCTTCTCGCGGTGTACGGCCGCTGCCTGGCCCGTTGGGGCGGGCAGCGTGCCGTCGCCGTGAACGTGGCTCGTGCCCGTCGTGAGGCGCCGCTGCCCGGCATCGACCGCCTCGTCGGCCCGATCGCCGACACCCTGCCCGTCCTCGCCGCCGTCGACCCCGACGAGCCCGTGACCGTGCTGGCCCGGCGGCTGCGGCACATCTGGCAGGAGGCGGAGTCCCACGCGACGCTCACCAGCCCTGACATCGCCGCGCTGCTGCCCGCCACCGGCCCCGCGCCCCGCACGGTCGCCCCGGCCGGGTTCAGCTTCGCCCGCTTCCCCGTGAGCCACGGACGTGACTGGCCCGTCACCGTGACACCGACCGCAGCGGCCACCGCCTCCGCGGCGACCAGGCTGGGACTGCTCTGCTGGGAGTCGGACGAGGCCCTGCACTTCTCCTGGAACCACCCCGCGCAGCTCTTCCGCCCGGAGACCGTCGAACGCCTCGCGGCGGAGTACGTACGGGAACTCCGGGCCGCTGCCGAGCAGCCGGCGCCGGAGCAGGGCCTCGGGCACGCCAGCAACGAAGGCATCGTGGGCCGTCTCTGCGCCCAATTCCGGGCGACACCGACGGCGATCGCGGTGAACACCGGGCACGGCACCCTCACCTACGCCGCACTCGACACCGCCTCCGCCACCCTGGCGACCCGCCTGCGAGCCGGTGGCGTCCGCCCCGGCGATCTCGTCGGCCTGCTCACCGAACCCGGTGCCGACACCGTCGTGGGCGTGGCCGGCATCCTCCGGGCGGGCGCCGGCTGGGTACCCCTGGACGCGACCCATCCCGTGGCCCGGCTCCAGGACCAGGTCGGCCGCACCGGTGTCACAGCCGTGGTCTGCCACGCCGCGACACGCGAAACCGCCGCCCTGCTGAACGGCACCACCTCCATCACCGCCGACGACCGGTCCCCGGCCGCACCACTCCCGACCGCAGCGCCTCTCCCCGACCCGGAGGCCATCGCCTACGTCATCTTCACCTCCGGTTCCACCGGCCGCCCCAAGGCGGTCCCCATCACCCACCGGTCGATGCTCAACTACCTCGACTGGTCGCTGACCACCTTCGGCTACGGCCCCGGCGACCACCTCGTACAGACCGCGTCCGTCTGCTTCGACGCCTCCGTACGCCAGTTGCTGGCCCCGCTGCTGGTCGGCGCCACCGTCCACACCCTCTCCCGGGACCTCCTGCGCGACCCCGAGGCACTCCTCGACCGGCTCGTCGAGGACCGGATCACGGTGTGGAGTTCGGTGCCCACGCTCTGGGAGCGGCTGCTGACCGCCGCCGAGAACCGGGCCAGGCAGGTCGGCGCGCCGCCGGACCTGTCGGCCCTGCGCTGGGTGCACGTCGGCGGCGAGGCACTGCCCGCCGCGCACGTACGCCGCTGGTTCGACCTGGTCGACACGCGCGGGGGAGCGGAGCACAGGATCTCCAACCTGTACGGGCCCACCGAGTCCACCATCAACGCCACCTGCCACATCATCGACACCCGCCCGTCCGACGACGTACGGCAGCTGCCCATCGGCCGCCCCGTGACCGGCACCGAACTGGCCGTCGTGACCGAGGACGGCCGCCCCTGCGCTCCTGGCGAGCCCGGTGAACTGCACATCGCCGGAACCGGACTGACACCGGGCTACCTCGGCGACCCGGAGCTCACCGCGGCAGCCTTCGTCGAACGCGAGGGCCGCCGCTGGTACCGCAGCGGCGACCGGGTCCGGCAGACCCCGGACGGCGCACTGGAGTTCCTCGGCCGCCTCGACGACCAGGTCAAGGTGCGCGGCCACCGGGTGGAGCTCGGCGAGGTCGAGGCCGCGCTGCTCACCCACCCGGACGTCGCCCGTGCCGCCGTACTGCTCGTCGACGGACGACTGGTGGCGTACGTCGAATCCCGCTCCGGCACCGCAGGGCCCGACACCCGTGCGGTACGCGCCTTCCTGTCCCGTGTCCTGCCGCCGTACATGCTGCCCGCACGCGTCCGCACGATCCCGGCGATGCCCCTGACCGGCACCGGAAAGATCGACCGGAACCGACTGGCGGGCGACGGTGCGGCAGCCGGATCGACGTCGAGCCCGCATGGCGCCGCCGGGGGCGACGATCACCCGCGACCCGAGCCGGAACCCGCGTCCGCCACATCGCCCGCCACCCCGACCGAGCACATCGTGGCGCGCATCTGGTCGAACCTGCTGGACGTGACCGGCGTCTCCCGCGAGGACGACTTCTTCGAACTCGGCGGCGACTCCATCCTGGTCCTGGAACTCTTCGCCCGCCTGCGAGAGGAACTCCCCGCGGTCCCGCGGCCGACGACCGTCTACACCCACCGCACACTCGCCGCCCTCGCGACGGCCCTCGATGGCGGCACCACTCCCGATCCGGCTCCCACCCCCACCCTGGTGCGGCGGCCCTCGGGCCCCTTCCCCCTCACCCCCTCCCAACGGGGCTTCCTGCTCGCCGACTCGCTCACCCCCGAGTCCGACTCCGGCTGGCTCGCCAGGTTCCGGCTGAGCGGGGCACTGCGCCATGACGTCCTGCAGCGGGCCGTCGACGTGCTGATGGCCCGTCATCCGATGCTGCGCACCGTCTTCCCCGCAGGCGTCCGCCCGCCCGTGCAGCAGGAGCTGCCGGACTCCCTGCGCCTGCCCGTCGAGACCGAGACACTCGCGCACCCCGGTCTGCTGGAGCAGCGGATCGCCGAGGAGGCCCGGCGTCGACTGGAGCCCTGGGCCTGGCCGTTGCTCCGGCTGCGCCTGTTCACCCTGGCGCCGACCGAGCACGTGCTGATCGTCCACGCCCACCACCTCATCGGCGACGGGTTCAGCGCGGCTCTCCTCACCAAGGAACTGCTCACCGCGTACGACCGTCTTCTGCGCGGTCGGCCGCACGGCCTGCCGCCGATCCGCAGCACCTTCCGCGACCACGTCACCGGCTCCGCCGTACGAGAGCGCCCGCAGGGTCCCGAGGCCGACGCCTACCGGGCACGGCTCCGCGCGCCGTACACGCCGCCCGCACTGCGTCGGCCGGCCACCGGGGACGCGCACGCCCGACCCGCCTTCCACACCGCGGGCTTCACCGTGGACGAGGCCACCACGACCGCGCTGCGCGGACTCGCCCGAGCAGCGCGCCGCACCCTGTACGCGCCGCTGCTCACCGCGTTCTACCGGGCCCTCGCGGAACTCACCGGGCGGCGGGACCTCGTGCTCGGGCTCGCCGTCACCGGACGCGAGGACTCCACGGCGGACGCGCACCGGGTCTTCGGGCCGTTCGCGGAGGCGGTTGCGCTGCGTCCGGTGGCGCCGGCCGGCGACGGCACCCCCGCCTTCGACGACGACCTGCGGCGGCTCGCCGCCGAGGCGGACCTGGCACGGGCGAACGGGCCCAGCGATGTGCGTACGGCTGCCGGACTGCCGTGCCACGCCCAGTTCTTCTTCACCTTCCTCGACTTCACCTCCCTGGGCAGCGAGGAGGGCGGCGCCCTGTCCCTGCACGCCGACGAGTCCGACACCTCCCTCGCCCCGCCGCCGCTGGGTACCGATGTGTTCGTGGCCGTGCGGCGGGAGGGCGAAGGGCTGCGCGTGACCGTGCGGGCGCCGGCGGACGCCGTCACCTCCGGAGAGGCGACCGGATTCGCCGAGGGGATGCGGAGGCAGCTGCGGGATGCCGTACGCGGGCCCGGCGGCCGCCGGAGCCCTCGGCTCGACGCCGCGCTCGTCGGATATCTGCCCGCCCCTCACCATCTCGCCGCTCTGGCCGGACTCCCGCACGACACTCCAGGCCTCGGCCGTGAGCAGATCAGGGAGCTGCTCTTCCCGGACGGTCGTGCCCGTCTGCTGGAGGAGACCGGGACCCCGCTGGGCAACTCCGGCTTCGTCGCGCTCCCGCTCTTCGCCGACGAACTGGCCCCGGCCGGCGACCTGGCCGCCCGCACCGCACGCGCCGTCGAGCACGCCGCCGCGCTCGGCGCCCGCTGTGTCTCGCTCGCGGGCATGATCCCGTCCCTGACGGGCTACGGCTACGACGTCCTGCGGGAGAGCACGACCGGCGCGGCGATCACCACCGGGCACGCGTCCACCACCGTCGCCGTCGTGAAGACCGTCGGTGCCGCGCTCACGGCCGCCGGCCGCCGCCTCGGCGAGGTCACTCTCGCCGTCGTCGGCTGCGGCTCGATCGGCCTCTCGTCGCTGCGGCTGCTGCTGGCGACGGCACCCTGTCCGCCGGCCCGGCTGCTGCTGTGCGACCTGCCCGGCAGCACCGAGCGGCTCCGACGCCTCGCGGCGGAGCTGTCGTCCGGGCATCCGGGCATGCCGGTCGAGGTCGTCGAGTCGGGGCAGGCCCTGCCCGCCGCCGTGTACGGAGCCGACGTGATCGTCACCGCCGTCAGCGGTGCGACGCGCCTGCTGGACGTCGCCCGGCTGCGCCCCGGCACCATCGTGGTCGACGACTCATTCCCGCACTGCTTCGACACCACGAGCGCCCTGGACCGGATGGACCGGGACCAGGACGTCCTGGTCGTCGGCGGGGGCCTGCTGTCCCTCGGCACCACACGGACCCGGCTCGCCGAGGACCTGCCGGCCGTCGCGAGCGCGGGCTTCGCGCTGCGGCCCGGGATCCCGGGCACGCTGGCCTCGTGCCGACTGGAGTCACTGCTGCACGCCGACCTCGGCGCACCCGGCCGGTCCCCGGGCGGACTGCCCCTGATCCACGGCCTCGTGGACCTGTCCCGCGCTCTCGCCCACTGGGACGCGGCCGAGGCGGCCGGGATCCGGCCCGCCCCGCTGCACCTGCTCGACCGTGTCGTCGGGGCGCCACTCAGGCCCTCCACCGTCCGTCTACAGCGTTGATCAAGCCGTACGGCACTGCCAACGTGCCCGCTACCGGCGCTGCTCCCGTCCCTCCAGGTCAGACCAGGGGGATCGTCACCTCGTCCTCCACCGGCGGGTCCAGCTCCTGCGCGCGGCTGCCGGTGGCGGCGTAGCAGCGCAGCCGCACGGTCTCCGGGGTGACGTCCAGGCGAAGGAACTGTTTGAAGAACGGCGGGCTGTACGTCGCCGAGCCGGGCGAGAACAGCGACGTGTAGATCTTGCGCACCGGGAGGCGGAAGCGTGCCGCACGGTCGGGGCGGCGGCCGGCGCCGAGCAGCCCGGCCACCAGGCGGGTGCGCCAGGTGATGCGGGCCGTCTTCTGCTGGGCACGGGTGAGCGGAATCTGCAGGCGCTCGGCGACCACGGCCGACGCCTCGGCCTCGGTGAGGGTGAAGAAGCGGCGCAGGCGCAGCCGGCGGCCGTACAGCTTGCTGTAGAACGCCAGGGAGTCGCCGCGCAGCGGATAACAGCGGAAGTCCTTCTCGGTGACGTTCGCGATGTCGACCCGCGGAATGGTGTGCGTGGCGTGCATGAACGCGCCGCCGCCGCCCGCGACCACGTACTGGATCGTGCGGCCGTCCACCTGCACCGGGTAGCGCTGGTAGTTGTGGATGTCGCCGCCTATCGCCGCGACATAGCGGTGTGCCGGGTCGCGGACGATGTCGTCGACGGTGCCGCCGCCCTCGATCGCGCAGGGATGGTGTGCGCCGTCCACGTACAGGGGCGAGCCCGTGATCAGGATCTTCGGGCGGGGGCCCTGCGACACCTCGCGCAGCCACGCGCCCTGTTCGGCGTCGAGCGTGCCGAGCAGCCCGGTGTCGATGCCGATGATCCGCACCGGCCCGGCGTCGATCGCCCAGTACGGCCCCGGCTGCGCCGCCCGCTGTGCGGCAGCAGACCTCAACCGCCGTGCCTCGTCGAGCCGTTGGCTGTCACCCTTGCGCGACTTGTGCCACAGCAGCTTGCGCAGCCAGGCCTTGCTGAGCACGCGCGGCGCGGGTTCCGGGGCGAGGGGCGGGGCGTCGCCGCAGAAGACGCGCATGAAGGCGCCGAGGTCCTCGTACCAGTCGTGGTTGCCCGGTATCGCGTATATGGGAGCCTGGTAGTCCCGGTAGGGCCGGAAGAACTTGGTGTCGTAGTCGTCGGCGCTGCCGACCGGGTAGATCACATCACTGGCGAGGATCGCGAACCGGGTGTCCTGACCCGTCTTCAAGAAGCCCGGCACGACGGCGTATTGGGGGTCGTCGCCCTCGCCGGTGTCGCCGATGACGAGGAACGAGAACCGGTCGGGGTCGTCGCGCCGGATCACCTTGTCGGCGGGCACGCCCGCGGCCGCCCGCTGGGCCACCCAGCGGCTGCGGGTACGGCCCGTGGGATCCCCGAACCAGGACGCCAGCACACCGTTGCGGGCGGCCCAGAGCATTCTGGGGTCGAGCCAGGAGATCTTCTCGACCTCGGTCGGCATCAGCCGCTTGTACGTGCCGAGTTCGGTGGCGTCCCAGCCGGCGCCTTCGGGGGTATCGCGAGAGGAGTCAGACACCGGTGCACCGTAACAATGATCCAGAGACTGCCGAGAGGGGGAGCGGGGATGCGGCGCGCCGGCAGGCCGCCGCACCGCCCGGTCACCGTCGGCGGGCGTAACTCGCCCGCCTGGAACGGGAAGTCCACCTGGGCGCCTTCACCGCGGGCCCGTGGTCCGGCCGTCGAGCCGCTCCGGTCCGCCGGGCCGTTTCCTCGGAGGCCCCCGCGCTGCTGTCGCCCAGGACCAGGAGCGGGTCGAACATCACGACCACTCCGGCCAGGACGAGGAACACGGTCGGGCCCAGCAGCATGGGAAGCAGCAGCGAGGTGGGCGAGTCACCGGCCCACGAGGCGCCGGTCGTGCCGTGCAGATGGACACTGACGGCCGCCATGCCCGTGTAGTGCATCCCGGAGACCGCCACGCCCATGACGAGGCTGGCCCCGAGGCTGGGGAGGAAGCCGCGGATCGTGACCGCCGCCCACAGCGCGGCGGTCGCGGCGAGGATCGCGATCAGGACCGACAGCGCCACGGTCGACGCGTCGTACTCGAGGTCGGCGTCGAGGCGAAGCGCCGCCATGCCCAGATAGTGCATGGCCGCCACCCCGAGCCCCGTGACGACGCCCGCGCCGCTCAGCGCGGCCCGCCCGGCGCCCAGATAGCCGACGACGAACACGCCGATGCCGACCACGACGATCGCCACGACGAGACTGAGGACGGTGAGTGCCGTGTCGTAGCGGATCCGGGTCTCCTCGACCTGGAAGCCGATCATGGCGATGAAGTGCATCGTCCAGATGCCGGAGCCGATCGCCGCGGCGCCGAGCGCCAGCCAGCCCGGCTTCCACGACTGTCCGCCCACCAGGGACCGCACGATGCAGCGCAGCCCCAACGCGCCTCCCAGGCAAGCCATCAGATAGGCCGCCACCGGGGTCACCGCACCGTAGCGGAACCCGTCAACCGTGCCTTCCATGAAGCCAACTCCCCCCAGAGCCATGGCCAGTTGTGGAGCACAAGGTGTACGGGGCAAGTGAGCGTGAAATCAAGCCTTTACCGCCGGTAGCCGTTGAACTCTGCATCAACATAGGTCGACTCCGGTCACGGAGGGGCCGGATTCGGCCAAACGGTGGCCGGGCACGGCTCGGCCTTCCTGAGCCACGAGGGGTGTCGGTCCTGCGGATGTGGCACAGACGGAGTGGAGAGCGGCGGCGGCAGGAGTCGGCGGGAAGGGCCGGACATGGAGGAGCTCGCGATCATCGAGGCACCGTCCGTGCCGGGCCTGCGGCCGTCCGGCGTCCAGGACCTGCCGACGGCCCTGCTGGAGGCTGGGCTGCTCACCGGTCTGCCGGCGGTGCGGGCCGGCCGTGTCGAGCCACCGCCGTACGACCCGGCGCGCGACGCCGACACCGGGGTCGTCAACCCCCACGGCACCGCGGAGTGCTCCGGCCGGCCGACGCCGTCGGTGGCGTCCTCGACGGCGGCCGCTTCCCGGTCGTCCGCGGCGGCGACTGCACCGTCCTGCTCGGCAACCTCCTCGCCCTGCGCCGCCGCGGACGCCCCGGACTGCTGTTCCTCGACGGGCACACCGACTTCTGCCGTCCCTCGGCGGTGCCCAACGGCGAGGCGGCCTCGGAGATCGAGGTCGCCGGACCCCGTGAATTTGCCGAACCGGCAACGAACCGCGTGACGTCTCTCCCGGCCGACGCAGGATGGCAGGGCCATACGCGCCGCTCATGCGCAGTCCGGGAGGAACCATGCCGCAGCCCGCCCACGCGACGTCGACGGACGTCACGCACCGTCTGGTCCCCGCTCCCGCCGGGAGGATCCACCTCGTGGAACAGGGGACCGGGCCGCTGGTGCTCCTCGTGCACGGCTTCCCGGAGTGCTGGTACTCCTGGCGCCACCAACTGCCGGCACTCGCGGCGGCCGGATACCGCGCGGTCGCCGTCGACGTACGCGGCTACGGCCGCTCCTCCCGGCCCGAGGCGGTGGACTCGTACCGGATGCTGGAGCTGGTCGAGGACAACGTCGCCGTCGTGGAAGCCCTCGGCGAGCGCGACGCCGTCGTCGTGGGGCACGACTGGGGTGCGACGATCGCCGCCACCTCCGCGCTGCTGCGCCCCGATGTGTTCCGCGCCGTCGGGCTGCTGAGCGTGCCCTACACCCCGCCCGGCGGCCCGAAGCCGAGCGAGGTGTTCGCGGGGATGGGCGGCCCGGAGGAGTTCTACGTCTCCTACTTCCAGCGGCCCGGCAGGGCCGAGGCCGAGATCGAGCCCGACGTCCGCGGCTGGCTCGCCGGCTTCTACGCCGCCCTGTCCGCCGACACCATGCCGGGCCCCGGCGCCCCCGACCCGCACTTCGTCACGCCGGGCGGCACACTGCGCGAGAGCTTCCCCGCCGACCGTCTGCCGGCCTGGCTCGACGAGTCCGACCTGGACGTGTACGCCGGGGAGTTCGAACGCACCGGTCTGACCGGAGCCCTGAACCGCTACCGGAACATGGACCGGGACTGGTCGGACCTCGCCGGCCACGGCGGCGCCCCCGTCACCCAGCCCTCGCTGTTCCTCGGCGGCGCGCTGGACCCCTCGACCACCTGGCTCGCCGACGCGATCGCGGCCTACCCGACCACCCTGCCCGGCCTCCGTTCCTCGCACGTCCTCGACGGCTGCGGCCACTGGATCCAGCAGGAACGCCCGCAGGAGACCAACCGGCTCCTGACCGAGTGGCTCGACTCCCTCCAGCCCGCGGAACCCTTCACGCCCCCGCGGGCACCGGCCGCCTGATCAGATACGCGGCGGAGGAGGTGACCAGGACCGTCATACAGGCGATGAACACCAGACCCGCCCCCTGCAGACCCATCGGGCCGGTCAGCACCCCCACGCCGATGACCGGGAGCGAGATCCCGCCGTACGCCACCACGAACAGCGTCGAGATGACGGCCGCACGCCGGTCCGCCGGGGACGCCTCGGCCACCGCCGACAGAGCCGCCCGGAACGCGAGCCCCTGACCGACGCCGCCGACGATCGCGCTCGCCACCACCAGCGCCAGCAGGTCCCACCACAGCGCTCCCGCCAGCAGCGCCAGCCCGACCAGCAGCAGCCCGCAGCCCAGCGGCAGCGACCGGCTCACGCCCACCCGGCCGACGGCCAGTTGCCCGGCGGTCGACGCGAAGAACGCCATCGCCACCACGAGCCCGCTCACGGCGTGGTTGCGTTCGTCCAGGGACTGCGCGAGGAAGGCCGGACTGACCGAGGTGAACACGCCGAACAGCGCGAAACCCGCGAACGAGGCGGTCGCCGCGGGCCCGAACACCGGCCGCACCTGCGCGGGCAGACTCGGCTTCTGCGGCCGCACGGTCCCGAGCGGCCGCCGCTCCCGGACGGTCTCCGGCAGCCACAGCACGACCGCCGCCGAGCAGGCCACCAGGGCGAGGTGCACGGCGAACGGCAGATACAGCGGCCAGGGGGCGTACTGCGCCAGCACCCCCGCCAGGAGCGGGCCGCAGCCCAGCCCGCCCATGTTGGCCGCGGTCGCGACCAGCGTGGCGCGGGCGGCGCCGTCGCGCGGGGCCAGCTCCATGACGTAGGCCGTGGCGGCCCCGGTGAGCAGACCGGCCGACAGGCCCGACAGCAGCCGCCCCGCGTACAGCCAGCCAAGTGAGGTGGCCAGCAGGAAGCAGACGGCGCTCAGGGCCGCGCAGCCCAGTGCCGCGAGGATCACCGGACGCCGGCCCACGGCGTCCGAGGCGTTGCCCGCGAGCAGCAGCACACCGATGACCGCGAAGGCGTACACGGCGTACACGACGGTGACCGTCAGCTCGGAGAACCCGAACTTGTCCTGGTAGTGGCCGTACAGGGGAGTCGGCAGCGTGGTCCCCGCCATGCCCACCGCGAACACCGCCCCGCCGAGCAGACACGCCCGCCACGCCCGTCGCACACCGAGGCCCGTGCCCCGGACACCGTCCTGGACCGGCATCGTCAGACGTCGTACTCGTCGGGCAGCCGCATACCGGGCCCGCCGGGCTGCGGACCCAGCGGCCGCGCACGGCCCTTCGGCTCCTCCCACGTCTCCTGGCGGCCGAGCGCGGTGAGATCGAGGCACGGGCAGCGGTTGTGGCACTCCTCGATGCCCCGGCCGAAGGCGGAGCAGGTGTGGAAGACCTCGTCCTCGACGCGCGGGAAGACGCTGATCCCCGGACAGCCGCCGCGCAGGTGTTCGCGTGACACCACGTCGGGCAGGTTCGCCATCGAAGTCCTCCGGGTTCTCCCCACGGTTCCGGTCGTGCCGGGGGCGATGCGGCCATTGGTCCAGCTTGCGGCCGCCGCACCGGTGCCGCACGTGTTCACCCCGCCGTTCAGGGGGATTCGGCGGGGGCGTCCGCGTCGAGGGCGGCCGAGCGCAGAGCGGCCGACACCCGGGTGACCGGCTCGGTCGGCGGCTGGGGGAGGCGGGCCAGGACCAGGCGCCGCTGCTCCTGAGGCCCGCCCCGGACGGACAGGACGCGGACGCCGGGCGGCGCGGCGGAGGCGAGGACGGCGGGCACGGTCGTCAGCCCGCAGCCGGCGGCCACGAGTTGCAGCTTGGCCAGCCAGTCACGGGCCGTGTGGGCGATCTCCGGACGCTCGTCCAGACCCGGCCACACCCCCATCGGACGGTCCTCACCGGAGGTGGAACCGGCGATCCAGCGCTGCCCGCGCAGGTCGGCCACGTCGACGAAGTCACCGCGCGCGAGCGGGTGCGCTGCGGGCACCGCCAGCCGCAGGGGGCGTTCGCTGAGTGTCCGCAGCGCGAGCGGGGGCGACTCAGAGTCCGGGGCGCGGAAGGGCGGTGCCGACCCGAGCAGCGCCAGATCGAGGCTGCCCGCGCGCAGTGCGCGCACCAGCGCCGGAGTGCCGCCCTCGCGGCCGACGACCTCCAGGCCGGGGTGGGTGCGGCGCAGAGCGGCCAGCGCCCTGGGCACCAGCACGGCGCCCGCACTGGGGAACCAGCCCAGTCGCACGGTCCCGGCCTGGTCGGGCAGCCCGGACAGTTCGCGGGCGGTCGCCTCGATCTCGTCGAGCACGACCGTCGCCCGGCGCATGACCACCCGGCCCGCCGCCGTGAGCCGCACGCCGTCGCGTCGTCGCTCCAGCAACTCGGCGCCCGCGGCCCGCTCGATCGCGGCGATCTGCCGGGACACCGCCGACTGGGTGTACCCCAGTGATCCGGCGGCCGCCGTGAAGGTCCCCTGCTCGGCCACCGCCCGGAACACCCGCAGAGCGGTCAGCGACACCTCGGTGAAGTCCATGACGTTCACGCATACCATGCGTGCTCAAGTTTCGTTGGACTCATGGACGCGGCGTTCCTAGCGTGGCAGGCATGAATGCTTCACGCATCGCTCTTGTCACCGGCGCCAACCAGGGCCTCGGCCGCGCGCTCGTCGAAGGGCTCGCGGCCCGCATGCGCCCGGACGACCTGGTCCTGCTCAGCGGCCGCAGCCCGGACCGCGTGACCGAGGCCGTCGACGAGGTCACCCGCCTGCCCGGCACGCGCGCCCGCGTCGAGAGCCGGGTCCTGGACGTCACCGACACCGACGCCGTCGCCCGCCTCGCCGAGGACCTCCGGGCCCGGCACGGCGGGGTCGACGTCGTCGTCTCCAACGCGGTCGCGCGCCTGCTGCCCGAGGAGTCACAGGCGCAGCGCGCCGACGAGTTCATCGACGTGTCCAACACCGCCACGCACGCCGTACTGCGCTCCTTCGGCCCGGTACTGCGTCCGGGCGGCCGGCTGATCGTCGTGGCCAGCACCCTGGGCACGCTCGGCCACCTCGACCCGCGGCTGCACCACCTGTTCGACGGCGCGAGCCTCGACCAGGTCGAGTACGCCGTCGAGTCCTGGCGCGGCGCCGTCCACCACGGCACCGCCACCGAGGCGGGTTGGCCGCTCTGGCTGAACGTGCCCTCGAAGGTCGCCCAGGTCGCCGCCGTCCGCGCGGTCGCCGCCGAGCGCCGCGACCACGACCTGGCCGACGGCACCCTGATCGCCGCCGTCTGCCCCGGCATGGTCGACACCGCCACCTCACGCCCGTGGTTCAGCGACTACAGCCACGCACAGTCCCCCTCCGACGCCGCCCGCCCGGTGCTCGACCTGATCCTCTCCGAGCCCGTCGACCCCTCCCTCTACGGCGAGTTGGTCCGTTTCGGCAAGGCCCTGAACTGGCACGACGGCACACCGCCGGTCGAGCAGGACCGCTTGCTGACGCCCTGAACGCCCGGGTCAGGCGAACGCCCGGCGCCCTCGGAAGGTCCGCTTCAGGAGCTCCAGCAGTGCCGCCCAGTGCCGCTCGTCCGCCTCGCGGTTGTACGCGGAGGTGTCGGACTGCGTGTACCCGTGCCCGGCACCCCGGTAGACCTCGCAGCGGTGCCGTACGCCGGCCTTGGTGAGTGCGTTCTCCAGGCGTTCGATCTGCTCGGTGGGCAGGGACGGATCCTGGTCGGCGTGGCCGAAGTACAGCTCGGCGGTGATGTGTTCGGCCACCAGGTGCGGGCTGTCCGGCGCCTCGGTCGCCAGGCGCCCGCCGTGGAAGCCGGCCGCGGCGGCGACCCGGTCCGGATAGGTGCCGGCCGTGAGGAGGGACAGCCGGGCGCCCATGCAGTAGCCGGTCAGCGCGACCGGGCCGTCGGCTGCCGCCGGGCAGTCGGCCAGCCAGCGCAGACAGGCGCCGGCGTCCCGCATGGCCGCCTCGGGCGTCAGCTGCTGCATGACCGGCATGATGCTCCGGAAGATCTCCGGCCGCGCCGCCGGATCGATGAACTCGGGCAGATCGAAGAGCGGAGCGCGCCCGGCACGGTAGAACACGTTCGGCACCAGCACCGTGTACCCGGCCTCGGCGAGCCGGTCCGCCATCCGCTCGAGCCGCGGCCGCAGACCGAAGGCGTCCATGTAGAGCAGGACCGCAGGACGGGGCTCGCCGTCGGCGGGGTGGGACAGATAGGCGTCGGCGATGCCGTCCTCGGTGGGGATGTCTACGGCGGTTCCCTGTACGGAGGTCATGGGGGGTTGCCTCTCTGCGCGGTCCGCGGCGAACGGGTCGCCGACCCGGTGGAGCCGGGCCGCGCACATGGTTTCATGCACCATCCAACGGCCCGATGCACCCCCTCCCGCTTGGGGACGGCGCTACTCGAACCGGGAGACGTCACCCGCTCCCACGCGCACGATCTCCGCCTCGCCTCCCGAGAAGTCGATCACCGTGGTCGGCTCGGTGCCGCACTCCCCGGAGTCGACGACCGCGTCCAGCACATGGTCGAGCCGGTCCTTGATCTCCCAGCCCTGGGTCATCGGCTCCTCCTCGTCCGGCAGCAGCAGCGTGCTGGACAGCAGCGGCTCCCCGAGCTCGCTGAGCAGCGCCTGCGTCACCACGTGGTCGGGGATGCGCACGCCCACCGTCTTCTTCTTCGGGTGCTGGAGCATGCGCGGCACCTCCCTCGTCGCGGGCAGGATGAACGTGTAGCTGCCGGGCGTGGACGCCTTGATCGCGCGGAACACGTCGTTGTCGATCCGCACGAACTGGCCGAGCTGTGCGAAGTCCTGGCACACGAGGGTGAAGTGGTGCCGGTCGTCCAGCCGGCGAATCGTGCGGATCCGGTCGATGCCGTCACGGCTGCCCAGCCGGCAGCCCAGCGCATAGCAGGAGTCCGTCGGATACGCGATGAGCGCACCCGATCGGACGCTGTCCGCGACCTGGGCGATGGTGCGCGGCTGAGGGTTGTCGGGGTGCACATCGAAGTACTTCGCCATTCACCGAGCCTATGCCCTGCACGCCCCGCAGCCGCGCAGACCGCTACCGCCACGTCCGGGGCATGCGGCTGTACCGGGACGGCAATTCCGTCCGGACGTTCGATTCGACCGTCCGGGCACCCCCACGTTCACGGATGTGTGAGGTAACGTCCCCGACCGGTACGTCGTGGATGAAGTGCAGGACGAGGTGAAGGCCGAGTGGCTGGCGGAGAGGACGGGAACCGTCGGGCGGGGACGGGGAGCGCCGACGGGTCGGCGTGGGCGCAGGAGTTGCTGGAGCATCTGCGGCCCCATGGACGGGACGTCCGCCGGGTCGTGACCTGGCTCGCCGACGCCGTGCAGGGCATCGCCTCGCTCCAGGACGACACCGGCAGGCTCCTCGCGGGAACACGGCCGCCCCTGGACGAGGACCTCGTCGCGGCCGTCGCCGCCGGCCGGATCGCCTCCGCCGCCTGGGAGGGGCAGGGCCGTCATCTGCGGCTGGTGAGGGTCGCGTACCCGAATCCCTCCGCGGCGGGCGTTCTCGCCGTGTCGCGGGAGACACCCTTCGACCGGCGCACCTCCGACATCGTCACGCACACGGTCCAGGTCATCGAACTCCTCCTGCAGGCGGACGGGACCACCGCCGCCGGACTCCGGCTGGAGCGGGCCACGTCCGATCTGCGGCTGGCGATCCTGCAACTGCTGATGGTCGAGGACACCGTCTCCGCGCGCCGTGTCGCCGCGGGGCTGTGGCCCGGCCTGCTCGACACCGACACCGCCTGCGTCCACGTCGTCGAAGGCACCGTCGAGGAGCGCGACCTGGTCGCCGAGGAGTGCATCGACGTGACGGGCGAGCGGGCGCTCGTCGTGCTCTGCCCGGCGGTGGACGAGCACGTGATCGTCGTGACGCCCGGCGAGTCGGAGGCCCGCGACCTGCGGTCACTGATCGGCGAACGCCCCCGCACCTTCATCGGCGGCAGCGCCCGGCAGAGCCTGGCCCGGACCGCCACCGCGTACGGGCAGGCCGTCAGCGCCCTCGCCGTGGCCCACTTCCGCCCCGGCAAGGCGGCCGTCTACGCCGAACGCACCCACCCCGAGCGCCTCATCGACCCGGTGGCCCTGCGCGAATGGACCGACCGGCTGCTGCGCCCGCTCGACACCCTGCCCCACCACACCCGCGCCGAACTGCTCGCCACCACCCGGCTGGGCCTGGAGTTCACCGCCGTCAGCGCCGCCAAGGTCCTCGGCGTCAGCCGGAACACCGTGCGCGCGCGCATGGAACGCGTGGAAACCCTGCTGCGCACGGACTTCGGCAACCTCACCGCCCGAGCCGTCGTCCACCTCGCGCTCAACATCCAGGTCAGCCTGGCGGACACACCGGTCGGCACGGACAGCTCGGACGGCACCCCCGTCTCGCTGCGCGACCTGCTGTCCGGGCCCGCCATGCGCACCTGGGCCCAGGACCTGCTCGCCCACCTCGACCAGGACACCCGGGACCTGCGTCGCACCCTGCGGACCTGGATCGCCGAGGGCGCCAACGCCGAACGGACGGCGCAGACCCTCGGCGTCCACGCGCAGACCGTCCGCGAGCACGTCCGCAGCGCGGAACCCGTCCTCGAACGCCAACTGCTGGCCGGCGGCAGCGACCTGTACGAGGTCGTCCTCGCCCATCTCGCGCTGGACGACCTCGATCAGCCCGCTCTCCACGGGGTGAAAACGGGCCTTCCGGACTCACTTGTGCACGGGTGAGTGCCGTGGGCTCCGCAGTGGGCACCGACGCGATACCCAATGTCGCCGTCGCAGACGTAAGTTCGACTCTCCGCGGGGACACGACCGGAACGGGGGACCGGTCGCGTCCCCGCGTCCTGCATCGGTCATCCGCGCAGCAGCACCGGGATCTCCTGCCAGCCGAACGCGATGAACGACGGCACCTGACGCAGCTCCTCCTCGCGCACGGCCAGCCGCAGGTCGGGGAAGCGCTCGAAGAGGGCGGGCAGCGCCGTCAGGGCCTCGACGCGGGCCAGTGGCGCCCCGATGCACCGGTGCACGCCGATCCCGAACGCCAGATGGTCGTCGGCCCCGCGCAAGGCGTCGAAGGAGTCCGCGTCCGGGCCGTAGTGCGCGGGATCGACCCCCGCGGCCGCGTACGTCGTGATGATGGCGTCCCCGGCCGCGACGGTCACGTCCCCGACCTCGATGTCGCTGACGGCGAACCGCAGCGGCAGCGACGCGATCGACGGATGCACCCGCAGCGTCTCGTCGATCACCGCGTCCCAGCCGATCTTCCCGGACCGCACGTCGGCCAGTTGCCCGGGATGGGTCAGCAGGGCCACGACCGCGTTGCCGATGAGATTGACCGTCGTCTCGAACCCGGCGCCGATCACCAGCAGCAGCGTGTACAGCAGCTCCTCGTCGCTGAGCCGGTCGCCGTCCTCGTCGCGCACCCGGATCAGCTCGGTCGTCAGATCGTCCCCGGGGTGCTCGCTGCGGTGGGCGATGAGCGCGGGCAGCACCGTGCCGATCTGCTCCTGCACGAACGCGGCGTGCTCCGGACTCGGGTCGGAGGTGTCCATGATCGCCGCGATGAGCGTCCCGGTCGCCTCCTGCAACTCGTCCGGGACACCGAACAGTTCGCAGATCATCCGCATCGGCAGGGGATGGGCGAACGCGGCCTTGAGATCGGCCTCCGCGTCACCCTTGTCGAGCGCGTCGAGCAGTTCCCCGGTGATCGCCTCCACGCGCGGACGCATCACCTCCGTGCGCCGCTGGGTGAAGCTCGGCGCGACCAGCTTGCGCAGCCGCGCGTGGTCGGTGCCGTACGTCGAGAGCATGTTGACCACGCCGACCCAGCCCAGGATCCAGCCCCAGGAGGGATGTTCGGCGATCTCCGGCCACAGCCGCCAGTGCTGCCGGGGATCCTTGCTGACCCGTGGGTCGAGGATGAGTTCCTTGAGCGTGTCGTAGTCCGTGGGCGCCCACGCGGGGATGCCGCCCGGCAGTTCCACCGGCACGATCGGGCCGAGGGCGCGCAGCCGGGCGCTCTCGCCGGGGATGTCGGCGCCGAACGGGTCGAGGGCGAAGCGGTCGGTGCGGTCGGACACGGTCACGACGGAACTCCTGGCTGGTCGGGGGAGCGGGGGCTGAACCGGACGGGCAACGAGGTCAGCGAACGATGGAACGGGCCGGGCCGCCAGGTCAGTCGCTCCCGGGGCACCACGGGCTCCATGTCGGGCAGCCACTGGGTGAGCCGCTCGATCGCCTCAGTGGCGATGAGCAGCGTGTGCTGCCGCACCGGGCACGCGTGCGGACCCGCCGACCACGACAGATGCGAGGCGTCCCGGGGATGGCGGTCGGTGGTGACCTCCCGCTCGGCGAAGTGCGCGAGCGCGCCGTAGGAGACGACGACCGGCACCGCGGCCCTGATCCAGGTGCCGTGGAAGGACACCGAGCCACGTGCGTAGTGGATGCCGTAGTTGGCGAGCGGGGTCTCGTGGTGCAACACCTCCACCACCGCGTCCGTCACCGGACGGGCCCCGCTGGTGAGGGTGGAGTAGTACTGCGCGTTGCCGAGGATGCGGGACAGCGCGTTCGACACCAGGTTGGCCGTCGGCTCGTGCCCGGCGCCCAGGGTCAGGAAGACCTGCCAGGTGACCTCCTCCGGGGTGAGCCCGGCGGGGTGGTCGAGCAGGCGGCTCGGCAGGTCGTCGCCCCGTTGTTCGGACTTGGCAGCGATCAGCTCCAGGACATAGCCGCCGAACTCCGCCTCGCCCTCGGCCGATTCGGCGCCGCCCTCCATCATCTTGCCCAACGCACCGTCGAGCCGGTCGCTCTGGCTGTCCGGCAGTCCGAAGAGGCTGTTGAACACCAGCGCCATCAGCGGCCGGGCGAACTCGCCCACCAGATCGGCCTCGCCCCTCGGCCCGAACCGGGCGACCAGCACCCGCACCGCCCGGTGCACCCGGGCCCGCAGATCGTGCGGCTCGATCCGGTCGAAGGTGTCGATCAGCGAGGTGCGGTAACGGACATGGGCCGCCCCGTCGGCGAACAGGGTGTTGGGCCGCCAGCGCATCATCCCGAGCACGGGCGAGTCGTCGGCGACCGTGGCCTCCCACGGCCGCGGGTCGTGCGAGAACGTCTCCGTGTCGTGCAGCAGATCCAGCGCCGCCCGCCGGTCGGTGACGACGTACGCCGGCACGCCCGGCGCCAACTCCGCCCAGCCGACCGGGCCCTGGGCGCGCAGGGCGTCGTAGTAGGGATACGGATCGAGTGCGAAGCCGTCCTCCCACAGCCGCACGGGCGCCGAGCGGGCGAAGGTCTGCCGGTCGGGGGAGTGGGTGGTCATCCGGTCACCGGTCCTCAGGGGCGTTGCGTTCGATCAGGTGCTGGACCAGTGCGAGCAGCGCGTCGACGGACGAGCCGGCGTCACGCGCGTCGCACGTCACCATCGGCGTGCCCGCCGCCAGGTCCAGGGCGGCGCGCAGCTGTTCCTCGGTGTGGTGGCGGGGCGCGTCCGGGAAGACGTTGAAGGCGACCGCGTACGGCAGCCCCGACTCCTCCACCAGCCCCAGCACGTCGAACGACGCGTCGATACGGCGGCTGTCGACCAGGACGAGCGCCCCCAGCGCGCCGTAGGCGATGTCGTCCCACAGTGCCCGGAACCGCTCCTGCCCGGGCGTGCCGAACAGATACAGCACGACCCCGCCCGGCAGGCTGATCCGGCCGAAGTCGACGGCGACCGTGGTCGTCGCCTTGTCCCGCACGCCGGCCAGATCGTCCAGCGGCGCGGACGCCTCGCTGATCGGTTCCTCGGTGTGCAGCGGCCGGATCTCGGAGACGGAACCGATCAGGGTCGTCTTGCCCACGCCGAACGGGCCGGCGACCAGGATCTTGACCAGGTCACGGGCGGTGTCGGGCAGGTGGACGTCCCCGGAGTCGCGGGGGGCGTCACCGGTGCGGCTAGGTGTGCTTGAGGGCGCGAAGGCCATCGGCCACTCTTTTCAGCAGGTCGGGGTCGAAGCGCTCGGCGGGCGGGATCGGCGCGCGGGACGACGCCAGTTCCCGGTCGATGAGCTCGCCCGCGAGAACGCGTACGGCGGACACGGGCAGCCGCAGCAGCGCAGCCGCCTCCACCACCGTGAGCGAACCGTCGTCCAGGGCGTCCAGCAGGGCGAGTTGCGCCGCGGGCAGACCGGCGGGCGCGGCCGTGCGGGTGCTGCTGAGCACCGACAGCCGCTCCAGATGGGGGCGGCTCGGCCGGGCCACGCCGCCGGTCGACAGATACGCGGGAACCAGGGGGCGGCCGCCACGGCGGCCGGTCATGCCGACGCGCCGCCGTCGGCACTTCGGGTCGCGGCGGCCATCGCCTTCTCGCCCAGTCGCGCCACCTGCGAGTGGACCCGGTGCGCGAGCATGTCCAGGCGCACCTCCCCGTCCCCGTACGCGGCGACACAGGAGCCGTGGTCCGTCGGCACGATCAGTACGTAGCCGTGGTCGGACTCGATCACGACCTGCCGCACCTCGGCCCGCTCCCGGTCGGCGAACGCGGCGGCCGCCGTACGGCACGCGCCCTGCACGGTGCTGGTGATCGCGGCCACCCGCTCGGCCGACGGCTGGCTGAGCGCGTCGGTGTAGCCGGTCACCAGGCCGTCCCGGGTGAGCAGCACGGCCGCCACCACGTGCGGCACCTCCAGGATCGGTTCGAGCACCCAGGCCGTGTCCCCCGCTTCGCGGCTGGTCATCGAGCCGTTCCCCCTTCGTGTTCGTGATCATGGTCGGTCCGGTCGGTCCGGTCGGTCCGGTCGGTGTCGCGCGCGACGGCTTTCGGTACGGCCGTCGCGGCGTCGTCGCCGGTGGGTTCAGCGGACGCCTTCCGCGCCGCCGCGGTGCCGGCCTGGAGCGCGCCCAGCGCGGCGGCGGCCTGCTCGGGACGGCGCTCGGCGGGTGCCGGCGCCGGCGCGTCGTCGGACGCAGGGGTCATACGGGTACTGCGGCGCCGGCGCTGCGGGAGACCGCCGGTCTCCCTGGGGCCGTGATGCCCGGAGACGGCGTCGGTGGCGTCGTCCGGCTCGGCGCCGTATCCGTGCGTGGTGCCGGAGGTGTCGGCGGAGGGTTGGCCGGCCGTGGCCGGGTAGGGGGTGGCGGGCTCGGGGCGGGAGTCACGGGCGGCATCGGCGGAGGGCGCACCGGACACCTCCTCCCGGGCGGCATCGGCGGAGGGCGCACCGGACACTTCCTCCCGGGCGGCATCGGCGCAGGGCGCACCGGACACCTCCTCCCGGGCGGTCGGCCGCGTGGAGCGCGGTGCGCTGGCCGCGGGTGGGCGCTCGTCGGAGTCGATGTCGCTGAGCAGGTGGCTGTCGACCCGCAGCACGGCCCGCACCCCGCCGTACGGCGACGGCGAGGACAGGTCGACGCTCAGGTCGAACTGCCGGGTCAGCTGCCCGATCGCGGCGAGCCCCATGCGCGGCGGATCGCCCAGCTCGGTGAGGAGGATCGGCTCGGAGCCGGCCACCAGCCGCTGTGCGCGGGCGCGTTCGTCCTGTGTCATGCCCAGGCCCGCGTCGTCCACGGTGACGCAGACGCCGTGATGGACATGCTCCAGGTTGACCACGACGTCGGTGTCCGGCGCGGAGTGCCGCAGAGCGTTGTCGAGGAGCTCGGCGACGATGATCGCGACCGGCTCCACCGCGTGGGACACGAGCCCGGTGCCCGCGGCGAGGTGGTTGTGGATGCGGATCCGGTGGTAGCCCGCGAGCCGGGCCTGGCCGCCGGTCACCGCCTCCACCAGATGCGACTCCTCGCGGGCGAGCCCGACCCAGGCCCCGCACACCACGGCGGCGACCTGCGCCCGCCGCAGCGACTGCTCGTTCTCGTGGTCGAGTTGGAACAGAGTCTGCGTCAACTCGGGGTCGTCGTAGTGCTGCTGAAGCCCGCGGAGCGCGTCCTGGAGCCGGTACAGGGCCGCCTGGATCTCGCGGGTCGCCCCGCGCATTCCGGCCTGGGCCGCGGCGTCGATCCGGGTGCGCTGGGCGACCAGTTCCACGCGTAGCCCGTTCAGCACGTGCTCCAGCGCTGGTCCCAGTGGCGATTGCGCGGTCTGCGGGTGCAGCGGGCCCGGAACGGGGACGTGGAGGTGCGTGAGCTGCTGGGCGGCGGCCGGGACGCGTCTGGTCGCCAGATGCTCGATCTCGGCGGTGAACGCCTCGACCGCACCGTCGAGTCGGCGCCGCAGTGCCTCGATCTCGGCACGCTGGCGCGCCTGTTGCCGCTGTGCGCGCAGCAGCCCGCCGCCCAGGGCGAGAGCGGACAGCATGCCGACGGCGAGACCGCCGGTTGCCAGGTCCGGTAGTTCGATCATCGAATGCGTTCCAGAGGTCGGTTCGGGGCAGTCGGGCAGGGCTGGGTCCGAGGGCCGTCGGGCGGGCCGCTCGCAGCACAGTACACACCGTCATCGACTGATCTCGCACGGTCGATGGGTACTTCGCTTCGAAAGTGAAGGGGCTCTGCTCACTTCTGCGCGGACTGTCTGAATTGCCGTACGGCAGGACCGAGTTGACGTCGATCAACGTGTTCGCGGGCGCAGGTCACGACGGCCGGGACGCTGAGGGTGCCGGGGCTCTCGTGGCATGAAGTCGTGAAACGCCCGGAAAGTGGACCCCCGCTGCGCCGACCCGCTTTGGACACGTAGGGTTTACATGTGTTCGACTTGCCGAACACGGCGAGTTGCTATGGTGCTACTCACCGGTAGCAAGCCGGGCGGGGGGATGTCAGGGGTCGGCACGTCGGTGTCGTGACCCCTCGGCGGGTCGTCAAGACGGAGGGTCGGCAAGGGGGCCGGACCGACCGCGACGTCCGCACCCTTCCCGCACCTGGCCCTCGAACTCCAGTTCGTCGCCCATCGATGCAGACAGGTGAGACTCGCAACATGGTTCGATCCCTGGTCGATCTGCTGTCCCAGCACGCCGCCCACCACCCCGACCGAACCGCCTACCGCTACCTCGCGACCGGCGATCACGACGGCGAGATCCAGGAGATCTCCTACGGCCGTCTCGCCGAGCGGTCCCGGGCCGTGGCCGCCTGGCTCCAGGAGCGCGGCCTGTCCGGCACCCGCGCGATGCTGCTGTACCCGCCCGGCCTCGAATTCATCTGCGGCTACCTCGGCTGCCTCTCCGCCGGAGTCGTCGCCGTGCCGGGCGTCCCGCCGCAGGGTCGTACGCAGAACCACCGTGCCCTGACCCGGATGAAGCGGCTCATCGCCGACGCCGACGCCAAGGTGATCCTCGGCGGGCGGGAAGTGATCACCGCGCTGTCCGGTCTTGCGGAGCACCTGCCCGAGCTGGCCGACATCACCTGCGTGGCCACCGAGGACATCCTCGACGAGGCCGCCGGCTCGTGGCGCGAGCCCGAACTCACCGCCGATTCCCTCGCGTTCCTCCAGTACACCTCGGGCTCCACCTCGGCCCCGCGCGGCGTGATGGTCACCCACGGGAACCTGCTGGACAACGAGCGGGTCATCACCGAGCGCATGGGCCACACGCCGGACGTCATCGCGGAGCACGGCCACGAGATGTTCGTCAGCTGGCTGCCGGTGTACCACGACATGGGCCTCATAGGCCCGGTCCTCAACACCGTGTACCTCGGAGTGACCGCCACCCTCTTCTCGCCGCTGCACTTCCTCCAGCGGCCCGAGCGATGGCTCACCGCGATCAGCCACTACCGCCCGCACACCAGCGGCGGCCCCAACTTCGCGTACGAACTCTGCCTCAAGCACGCCACGCCCGCGCTCCTCGACGGACTCGACCTCGGCAGCTGGAAGGTGGCCTTCAACGGCGCCGAACCGGTGCGGGCCGCCACCCTGCGGCGCTTCACCGACACCTTCGCGCCGGCCGGTTTCCGCCAAGAGTCCCTCTACCCCTGCTACGGCCTCGCCGAAGCCACCCTGATGGTCACCGGCAGCACGGTCCACACCCCGCCCACCCTGCTCCAGGCCCCCGAAACCGGCCCGCACGCCGGCCGGTCCGACGCCGCGGCCGTCAGCTGCGGCCGACCGGGGCCCGAGGTCACCGTCGTCATCGCCGACCCCGAACGGCACGAGGAACTGCCCGAGGGCCGCACCGGCGAGATCTGGGTGCGCAGCGCGAGCGTCGCCAAGGGCTACTGGCGCAACGCGCTCGCCACCCGCGAGACCTTCCGCGCCACCCTGGCCGGCCACGAGGGCCGCTTCCTGCGCACCGGCGATCTCGGATTCCTGCGCGACGGCGAGCTGTTCGTCACCGGCCGCCTCAAGGACCTCATCGTCATCGACGGTCGCAACCACTACCCGCAGGACCTGGAACTGACCGCCGAGATGGCCCACCCGGCCCTGCGCCCCGGCTGCACCGCGGCGTTCTCCGTCGACGGGACCGACGGCGGTGAATCGGGCGGCGGCGAACAGGCCGTCGTCATCGCCGAGATCGCCCCGGACTCGGCCGCGGAGGCGGAGAAGATCACCGACGTCGTCCGCAGCGGCATCGGCGAGGCCCACGGCCTGTCCGTCCGCGATGTCGTCCTGGTCCAGCCGGGCACCATCCCCAAGACCTCCAGCGGCAAGATCCAGCGCCGCGCCTCCCGGGCGGCCTACCTGGGTGGCACGCTCGCCGTGATCCCCGAGCCCGCGGTGACCTGAGACCCGCCGATCGCCGTGACCCGGCACCGGCCACCCACCCTGACCCGGCACCGACCGTCCGCCGTCGGCATCGGCCTGCTCACCGCGGGCCGACACCGCCGGCCCGCCGGCCGCACGCCGGCGCATCCGGCGTACGGCGACCCCGACGGTCGTGGCGACGCACGAGCCGAGTCCCGGGACGGGCGCACCAGCCCCCGGGCCGCACGGCCGCCCCGCCCTTTGCCCGAATCCACGAGGACACCTGTCTAGATGCCTGCGCACGAGTCCCCGAAGCAGTCCACCGAGCCCTCCCTGACCACCCCGCAGGCCGTGCGGGTCTGGCTGGAGTCGGCCGTCGCCGAGGCGGCCGGGCTGGACCTGCCCGCCGTCGACCCGGACCGGCCGATCGCCGAGTTCGGCTTGGGTTCACGGCAGTTGGTGACCCTGGCGGCCGAGCTGTCCGCGTCGACCGGCCGGGCCCTGGACCCGTCCCTGGTGTTCAACCACCCCACCGTCGCGGCACTCGCGGAGGCGGTGTTCGCCGCTCCCTTCGCCCCCACGCCCACTCCGCCCGGTGCGGCGTCCAGGCAGCCCGACGACGACATCGCCATCATCTCCATGGCCTGCCGCCTCCCCGGCGGCGCCGACGACCCCGAGGGACTGTGGCGGCTGCTGGCCGCGGGCGAGGACGCCGTCACCGAGGTCCCGGCGGGCCGTTGGGACACGCATGGGCTGCACGACCCCGACCCCGAGGCGACCGGCAAGGCGTACTCGCTGCGCGGCGGCTACCTCTCCGTCATCGACCGTTTCGACGCGGCCTTCTTCGGGATCTCGCCGCGCGAGGCCGCCGCCATGGACCCCCAGCAGCGGCTGCTCCTGACGACCGGCTGGGAGGCGATCGAGCGTGCCGGCATCGTCCCGGAGACGCTCAACGGCAGTTCCACCGGCGTCTACATCGGCCTGTACGACAGCGGCTACCTCGCCTCGGCCGCCCTGGACCAGCTCGACGGGCACGTCGGCACCGGTTCCGCGTCCAGCGTGGCGTCCGGCCGTATCGCCTACACCCTCGGCCTCCAGGGGCCCGCGGTCACCGTCGACACCGCCTGCTCGTCCTCCCTCGTCGCGCTGCATCTGGCGGCGCGGGCCCTCGCGGGCGGTGAGTGCGACCTCGCGCTGGCCGGCGGTGCGACGCTGCTGGTGACGCCGCGCGGGCATGTCGAGTTCAGCAGGCTGCGCGGGCTGTCGCCGTCGGGGCGGTGCAGTCCCTTCTCCGCGGACGCCGACGGCGTGGTGTGGGCGGAGGGCTGCGGTGTGGTGCTGCTGAAGCGGCTGGCGGACGCGCGCCGCGACGGTGACCGGGTGCTCGCGGTCGTGAAGGGCTCGGCGATCAACCAGGACGGCCGCAGCCAGGGCCTGAGCGCCCCCAACGGCCCGGCCCAGGAACGCGTGCTGCGTGCCGCCCTCGACGCTGCCGGGCTCCGGCCGGACGACCTCGACCACATCGAGGCACACGGCACGGGGACCCCCCTGGGCGACCCCATCGAGGGCCGCGCCCTGTCCGCTGTCTTCGGCCCCGGCCGCCCCGCCGGCCGTCCGCTCGGCGTCGGCTCCCTCAAGTCCAACATCGGCCACACCCAGGCCGCCGCGGGCATCGCCGGCGTCATCAAGACCGTACTGGCCCTCCAGCACGAGCGGGTGCCGGCGTCTGTGCACGCCGGCACCCCGACCGAGCACATCGACTGGGCGCACAGCGGCCTGCGCGTCCTGGACGAGGCCCGCGCCTGGACACGGGACCCCGAGCGGGTACGCCGCGCAGGCGTCAGCGCGTTCGGGATCAGCGGCACCAACGCCCATGTGGTGCTGGAGGAGGCGCCCGAGGATCAGCCCGGGACGCCCGCGGACCTCCCCGGCACCACACTCTTCCCGCTGTCGGCCCGCACCCTGCCCGCACTGCGGTCCCAGGCCGGCCGTCTGCTCCGGACCCTCGAACAGCAGCCGGAGCTGCCGCTCCCGGCCGTCGCCGCGACCCTCGCCCACCACCGCACCCACTTCGAGCACCGGGCCGTCCTCCAGGCGGGCGACCGCGACGAACTGCTCACGGCGCTGCACGCACTCGCCGAGGACCGGCCCGGTCCCGACCGGACCGCCGGACCCGAACAGGCCTCCGCCAACGGCAAGTTGGCGTTCGTCTTCCCGGGCCAGGGATCCCAGTGGCCCGGCATGGCACGCGATCTGCTCGACCGCGACCCGGTGTTCGCCGACGAGTTCGACCGCTGCGACGCCGCGCTGCGCCCGTTCACCGGATGGTCGGTGACGTCCGTGCTGCGCGGCGACGCCGGCGCACCCGGCCTGGACCGGGTCGACGTCGTCCAGCCGGTGCTGTTCGCCGTGATGGTGTCGCTGGCCGCCGTGTGGCGGGCCCGCGGCATCCGCCCGGACGCCGTCGTCGGGCACAGTCAGGGCGAGGTCGCCGCGGCGTGCGTCGCCGGGGCCCTCAGCCTCAACGACGCCGCCGCGGTCGTCGCCCTGCGCAGCCGGGCACTGACGGAACTGTCCGGCACCGGCACCATGGCCGTCGTCGCCCTGCCGCACACCGACGTCGAGGCACAACTCGCCGCCCACGACGGCAGGATCAGCGTGGCAGCCGTCAACAGCGGCCGTTCGACCGTGATCGCCGGTGCCGTGGACGCGGTGGAAGCCCTGCTCGCCGACCTCGACCGGCAGCAGGTGTTCGTCCGCCGCCTCGACGTCGACTACGCCTCCCACAGCACGCAGGTCGAGACCGTTCGCACCAAGATCCTCGACGAACTAGACGGCGTCACCACCTACTCCACGTCCGTCGCCTGGTACTCCACGGTCACGGGCGAACCGGTCACCGAGGAACTCGAAGCCGACTACTGGTACGCCAACCTGCGCGAGCCCGTACGCTTCGCGCCGACCGTCGAGCGCATGGTCGCCGACGGCTACCGCTGCTTCGTCGAACTCGCCCCGCACCCGTCGCTGCTCACCGCCCTGCGCACCGTCGACGACGACCTGATCGCCGTCGGATCGCTGCGCCGGGACGAGGACGGCCCCGCCTGTCTGGACCGCGCCGCCGCCGAACTCCACGTCCACGGACGGCCGATCGACTGGCGCCGCACGGTTCCCCCCGCCGGCCCGGCCGACCTGCCGACGTACGCCTGGGACGAGCAGCGCCACTGGATCGAGCCGGCGAACGCCGCCGCCGTCCCGGGCCTCTTCGACCGCGCGGCGCATCCCTTGCTGGGCATTCAGCTCCAGTCGGCGGACGAGACCCGCTGGACCTTCCGCAACGAGTGGTCCCCGGCCACCGCCGACTGGCTGCCCGACCACACCGTCTTCGGCCGGGCCGTCGTCTCCGGCACCACCCTGATGGAGCTGTGCCGCGCCGCGCTCGCCGTGACTCGCCCCGACACCGCCGCCGACGTCACCGGCCTGCTCCTCCTGGCCCCCCTCACGCTGCCCGCCACCGGCACGGTCGAGGTGTCCGTCGAGGTGGTCACCGCCGGGACCGCACCGGAGATCACCGTCCACAGCCGCCCCCGCGGCCAGGAGGCCACGGACTGGACCCTGCACGCCACGGCCTCCGCCGCAGAGCCGGCCGCCACGCCGGACGACCAGCCGCCGACCTGGCCCGAAACGGCCGAACCGGCCTGGCACGAGGACACCTACGAGCGCCTGAACGCGCTCGGTCTCGGCTACGGCCCGGCCTTCCAGGGCGTACGAAAGGCCACCGCGACCGGCGACGGAACCCTGCTGGCCCGCCTCTCGCTGCCGTCCGTCGCCCGTGACGCCGCCGACCCCTACCCGGTGCACCCTGCGCTCCTCGACGCCGCCCTCCAGGTGGCCGCCGCCTTCGAGACCGGCGACCGGCGCGTGCTGCTGCCGGTCGCCGTGGCCCGCTGTGTCCTGTCGCCCGGCGGCGTGACGGACCTCACGGCCTTCGTACGCCGGACGGACAGCTCCGGCACGGACGCCCCGGACCTCACGCTGGACGTCACCCTGTGGGACGCCGACGGCTTCCCGGCCGGCCGTCTGGAGGGCGTACGCCTGCGGGCCGTCGACCCGGCCGACCTGACCAGCGCCTCGGAGAACGGCCGTCATCTGTACGAGGTGGCTTGGACGGCCGTCGCGGATGAGCCCGCCGGCCCACCGCCCGGAGAGGTGTGGGCCGTCACCGGCGAGGCGGAGGACACGGCTGCGGCCGTGGCCGGCCTGCGTGCGGCAGGCGTCCGGGTCGGCGACGCGGGCGCCGACACAGTCGTGCGGTTCTGGCCTTCCACGGGTCCGGAACCGGCCGCCGCTGCCCATGAGTCGGCGGCACAGGGTCTCGCCGAACTGCAGGCGCTGATCGCCCTCCCGCCGGACGAGGCGCCCTCGCGCACCCTCTGGGTCACCCGCGGGGCGGTCGCCGCCGCCGACGGGGACACGGTTCCAGAGCTCGCTCAGTCGGTGCTGTGGGGCCTGGCCCGCAGCGCGCGTGCCGAGCACCCGGACCTCGGGCTGACCCTGCTCGACCTCGACAGCGACGAACCGCCACTGCTCTCCGCCGTGGCACTGGACGAGCCGGAACTCGCCGCGCGTGGAGGACAGTTGCTCGCTCCTCGCCTGGTGCGTGCCCGTCCGGCGCCTTCCGAGAGCCCCGGCCGCATTCCCACCGACGGAACCGTGCTCGTCACCGGCGGCCTCGGAGCGGTCGGCCGCCACATCGCCCGCATGCTCGCCGAGAGCGGCGTCCCCCGCTTGCTGCTGACAACCCGTCAGGGCGCCTCCGACCCCCGAGCGGGCGAAGCCGTCGCCGAACTCGTGGCACTCGGCGCCGAGGCCGAGGTCGCCGCGTGCGACGTGGCCGACGCGGCGGCCCTGGCGGACGTACTGGACCGCATCGGCGACGAGACACCGCTGCGCGGAGTCGTGCACTGCGCCGGGATCCTCGACGACGGCGTGGTCGCCGAGCTGCACCCCGACCGACTCGCACGGGTGCTGCGCCCCAAGGCCGACGGCGCCGCCCACCTGCACCGGCTCACCGCCGACCGCCCGCTCGACCTGTTCCTGCTGGTCTCCTCCGCGGCGGGCGTCGTCGGCAACGCGGGACAGGCCAACTACGCGGCCGCCAACGTCTTCCTCGACCAGCTGGCGCACCACCGCCGCGCCCGCGGCCTGCCCGCGGTCTCGGTGTCCTTCGGTGCCTGGGCGGGGGAGGGGCTCGCCGCCCAACACGCCGACCTGGAGCGCATGGCCCGTCTCGGACACCGGGCCCTCACCCCCGACCAGGGCCGGGACCTGACCGCACTGTCCCTGCGCCGCGACGCCGCCCATCTGGTCGCCTGGGCGCTGGACCTGCCCCGGCTCCGGGCCGCCGCACCTCCCGGTGCGCTGTGGCGCTCACTGCTCCCCGCGGCCCAGCCCACCCGGCCCGGCAGGCACACCCTGGCCGACCGGCTGGCCCGACTGCCGGATACCGAACGTGCCGCGCGCGTCCTCGCCCTCGTCCGCGAAGAGGCCGCCCACGCGCTCGGTCTGCGCTCGGCGCAGTCCGTCCGCCCCGACCGGCCGCTGCGCGACCTCGGCATGGACTCGGTCACGGCCGTCGACCTGCGCAACCGCATCAGCACCCGCATCGGCACCAAGCTCCCCGCCACGCTGCTCTTCGACCACCCCACGCCCACCCGCCTGGCCGAACACCTGCTGGGCAGCGTGCTGACGACGGCAGCGAGCCCGGGCCGCAAGGCTGCCCCGGCGACCGCGGCCTCCTCCGACGAGCCGGTGGCCCTCGTCGCCATGGCCTGCCGGCTGCCCGGCGGCGTCCACGACCCGGAGGGCCTGTGGCGCCTGGTCGCGGAGGGCCGGGACGCGGTCGGCCCCTTCCCCGCGGCGCGGTGGGACGTAGAGGCCCTGTACGACCCGGACCCGGACGCGCTCGGCAAGTCCTACGCCCGTGAGGGCGGATTCCTGGACGACATCGAGTCCTTCGACGCCGCCTTCTTCGGCATCACCCCGAGGGAAGCGGCGGCCATGGACCCCCAGCAGCGCCTGCTGCTGGAGACGGCCTGGGAGTCCCTGGAACGCGCCGGGATCGTGCCGGCCGACCTGGCGGGCAGCACGACCGGTGTGTACGTCGGCATGTTCGGCAGCGGCTACCTGTCCGGCACCCGGCTCGACCAGCTCGACGGATATGTCGGCACCGGCTCCGCTCTCAGCGTGGCCTCGGGGCGGCTCGCCTACACGCTCGGACTGAACGGGCCCGCCCTCACGGTGGACACCGCCTGTTCGTCGTCGCTGGTCGCCGTCCATCTGGCGGCGCAGGCGCTGCGCGCGGGCGAGTGCGATCTGGCGCTCGCCGGCGGTGTCACGCTGATGGTGACACCGCAGACCTTCGTCGAGTTCAGCCGGCTGCGGGGCCTGTCCCCGACCGGGCGCTGCCGTTCCTTCTCCGACGCCGCCGACGGGGCCGTCTGGGCCGAGGGCGCCGGGATGGTCGTACTGAAGCGACTGAGCGACGCCCGGCGGGACGGCGACCGGATCCTCGCCGTGCTGCGGGGCACCGCCGTCAACCAGGACGGCCGCAGCCAGGGGCTGTCCGCGCCCAACGGGCCCGCGCAGGAACAGGTGATCCGGCGTGCCCTGGACCAGTGCGGGCTGCGGCCCGACGACATCGACTTCGTCGAGGCGCACGGCACGGGCACGACCCTGGGCGACCCGATCGAGGCGAACGCCCTCAGCGAGGTCTTCGGCGCCTCGCGCGCCGAGGGGCGTCCGCTGTACCTCGGTTCGCTCAAGTCCAACGTCGGGCACACCCAGGCCGCTTCGGGCGTGCTCGGTCTCATCAAGGTGGTGCAGTCCCTGCACCACCGGATCCTGCCGCGCACCCTGCACGCCGACACGCCCAGCCGGCACGTCGACTGGGCGGACAGCGGACTGCATCTGCTGCGGGAACAGGTCGCCTGGCCCGCGTCGGCCGAGCGGATCCGGCGTGCGGGCGTGAGCGCGTTCGGGATCAGCGGCACCAACGCCCATGTGATCGTGGAGGAGGCCGAACCGGCGGCCGGATCGCCGGGTACCGAAGTGCCCTCCGGGAAGCACCTGTTCGTCCTGTCCGGCCGCACCGAGAGCGGACTGCGCGGGCAGGCCGCCGCACTGGCGCACGCCCTCGCCGGCGACCCCACCGCCGAGCTGTCGGACGTCGCGTACACGCTGGCCCGCCACCGCAGCCACTTCGAGCACCGCGCGGCCGTCGTGGCCGAGGACCGCGACGAACTGCTGTCCGTGCTGGGCGAGTTGGCGGCCGGGCGGATCCCGCTTCCCCAGCACCGTGAGGAGCAGTCGGGCAAGGTCGCCTTCGTCTGCTCCGGCCACGGTGGCCAGTGGCCCGGCATGGGACTGGACCTGATGGGGGAGTCGGAGGCCTTCGGCGAGGAGCTGACCCGGATCGACGCAGCCGTACAGCGGCACGTCGGCTGGTCCGTGCTCAACGCGCTGCGGGCGCCCGAGGAGTTCTCCCCGCTGGAGCGAACCGAGTACCTGCAGCCCGCCCTGTTCGCCGTGAACGCGGCGCTGACGGCCGCGTGGCGCTCGCTCGGCGTGGCCCCGGACGCCGTGGTCGGGCACAGCCTGGGCGAGATCGCCGCCGCGTACGGCGCCGGCGCGCTCACCCTGGACGACGCCGTCGCCGTGGTGACCGGCCGTGCCCAGGCGGTCGTGCCCGTCGCGGGCAAGGGCGGCATGCTGTCCCTCGGCCTCCCGCGTCCCCGGGTGGCGGAACTCCTCGCACCGTACGCCGGCCGGCTGTTCGTCGCCGCCGTCAACAGCCCGCACTCCACGGCGGTTTCGGGTGACGCCGACGCTCTGGCCGAGTTGCGCCGCGGTCTCGACGAGCAGGGCATCGAGGCCCGCTCGCTGTCGACGCCGTTCGCCTCGCACACCCCGCTGATGGCCCCGCTGCGCGACGAGTTCCTCGACCGCCTCTCCGGCGTGCACGGGACCCCGGCCCCGACCGCGCTGTACTCGACGGTGCTGGCCGAACCGGTGCCGGGCGATCGCCTGGACCCCGCTTACTGGTACGCCAACCTCAGCGAACCCGTGCGCTTCGCGGACACCGTCCGCCGCATGCTGGACGACGGCTACCGCTACTTCGTCGAACTCAGCCCCCACCCCTCGCTCGGCTCGTCCATCGAGGCGGTGGCCGCCGACGCCGGAATCGACGCGGTGAGCATCGGCTCGCTGCGCCGCCACCGGGGCGGCCGGGACGTACTGCTCGGCAGGCTCAGGGAGTTGTACACGGCAGGTCACACGCCCGAGTGGCCGATACTCTTCCCGGCCGGCCGCCGCGTCGACCTGCCGACCTACGCCTTCGCCCGCGAACGGCACTGGCTCGCCCCCGCCCCGGCCACCGCGGCCGGCGCCTCCCCGCTCCTGGGCACGCACGTCGAGGCCAGCGACGAAGCCGACCGGCACCTGTTCCAGAGCGAGGTGGACCTGCGCGACAGCCGCTTCGCCTATCTGACCGACCACCGTGTCACCGGCGAGGTCTGGCTGCCCGGCGCCGCCTTCCTCGGCATGGCACTGGAGGCCGCGTCCGCGGTACAGGACGGCGGCGAGGTACGTCTCTCCGACGTCGGGTTCCTCCAGCCGCTGCGCCTGGACGAGTCCCGGCCGACGCGCCTCCAACTGGTCCTGCGCCCCGCCGTCGACGGCGCACGGGACTTCACCATCGCCTCGGCCCCGGCGGGCGGCGAACGGTCCGCGACCTGGGAACGCCACGTCACCGGCCGCGTCACGACCGAGCCCGCCGTCACCGCCAAGCCGACCGAGCAACTGGCCGCGCTGCGGGAACGCTGCACCGAGCAGGTCGACCTGCCGGCCGTCTACGGCGCGCTCGCGTCCCTCGGTGTCGAGTACGGCCCCGCCTTCCGCGGCCTGGAGTCGGGCCACCGCACCACCTCCGCCGGTCTTGCCCGGCTCGCAGAGAAGCCGGCCGCCGGCCATCTGCTCCACCCGGCCGTCCTCGACGCCGCCTTCCACACGGCCGCGCTGCCCGGCGACGCGCCCCAGGGAAGGGCGTTCGTGCCGGCCGGAGTCGGCCGCCTGCGCCACACCGGGCTGCGCACCACCCCCGTGTGGGTGGCGTGCGAGCTGCGGTCCGCGTCCGGCGACGGCGCGACACTCGACCTTCGTCTGTACGACGACAACGACCAGCTGATCGTGGAGGCGCAGGAGTTCCGGCTGGCCGCGCTCTCCCCGCTGGACGGAGCGCTCTTCGAGACCCGCTGGCAGCCCCGTCCCGTCGCCGGCGAGCCGCCCGCGCAGGGAAGCTGGCTGATCCTGGCCGACGAGTCCGGTACCGCGGCCGAACTGGTCGAGCGGCTGGGCACCTCCGTGCCGTACGTGATCGCCCGCAGGGGCGAGTCCTTCGCCGTCGAAGGCCCCGGGCGTTACGTCCTCGACCCCGCCGACCCGGCGCACCTGGCCCGCCTTCTCGACGAGGCCTTCGCGAGCGGACCGCCCGCGCGGATCGTGCAGATGACGGCCCTGGACGCGCCCGCCGTCGAGGACGACCGCACGGCCGAGGAAGCCGCCCGGCTCTGCTGCCTGAGCACCCTGCACCTGGTGCGCACCCTCGCCGACCGCACACCGAGCGCGGCTCCCCGGCTCTTCGTCGTCGTACGCGGCAGCCAGGCGGCCGGCGACAGCACGCAGGTGACACACCCCCAGCAGGCGCTGGGATGGGGCTTCGGCCTCGCGGTGGCGCAGGAGTACCCGGAGCTGAGGACCACCCTCGTGGACCTCCCGCCGACGGACGGCGCGGACGCGCTGTGGACCCAGCTCCGGCACGCGGACGACGAACGGCTCGTGGCCCTGCGCGGAACCGAGCGCCTGGTGCCCCGTCTGACCCGCACCCGCCCGGACGACGCCGGGCACGGCACGACCTCCCCGGACGGGGCGTACCTGATCACCGGTGGTCTGGGCGGCCTCGGCCGCGTCGTCGCCGAGCGGCTGGTCCGCCGGGGCGTCCGACGGCTGGCGCTGATGAGCCGCGGGGCGCCCGGCGCCGACGCCCGCGACTGGATCCGGCAGCTCGAAGAGCGGGGCGTGACCGTGCACATGGCCCGCGCCGACGTCGCCGACCGGGCCGGGCTGACGGCGGCCCTGGACGCCGTACGCCAGGAACTCGGCCCCATCGCCGGGGTCGTGCACGCGGCCGGTGTCCTGGACGACGCCACCATCGCCAACCTGACCGACGAGCGCGTCCTGCGCGTCCTCGCCCCCAAGGTCCTGGGCACCGCCCTGCTCACCGAACTGACCCCGGACGCCGCTGACTTCGTCCTGTTCGCCTCGGCGGCAGGTCTGCTCGGCTCGGCCGGACAGAGCCCGTACTCGGCGGCCAACGCCTTCCTCGACGCCTGGGCGCACCACCTGTCCCGCACGGACCGGCGGGCCCTCAGCCTCGACTGGGGCGCCTGGTCGGGCGTCGGCATGGTGTCCGAGTCCGGCGCCCGCGAAGCCGAGACCGCCCGCTCCGGCCTGGTCGCGTTCTCCGCACAGGACGGCGGCGAACTCTTCGAGCGGGTGCTCACCACGGCCCGCCGCCAGCTCGCACCACTCGCCCTGGACTGGGAGATGCTGGCCCTCGACCCCGACGCCGCCCGCACCCGCCCCGTCCTCGCCGACCTGGTCACCGTCCCGACCGGCACGCCCGGCTCGGACGACCTGGTCCGCAAGGTGTTCGCGGCGACGTCCGGCACCGAGCGGACCGCACGCCTGGAGGCATACGTGCGCGCCAGGGTCGGCGAGGTCTCCGGCGGCGCCGTCCAGGTGTCGGCGACCACCGCCCTGAAGGAACTCGGCCTCGACTCCCTGATGCTGGTGCGGCTGCGCAACGCCTTCGCCCGCGAGCTCGGCGTCGAACTCCCCGCGGCCACCGTGTTCTCGGCCGCCGACATCCGCGGCCTGGCGCAGGCCCTCGGCACCGCACTCCCCGAACGGGAGACCGCGGCGCCCGCCGAGCCCGAGCGCGTCACCGAGGTCCCCGAGACCGAGACGCACCCCGCCACCCGCGACGTCGTACGGCTGCTGCGCAGCGCCCAGCCCGCCATGCCCGACGCCGCCCACGCCGTCGGACTGGCGGTACGCCTTGTCACGCCGACCACCCGCGAGACGCTCACCGGCGTCCTCACCCGCCTCACCGCCCGGCACGCGGCCCTGCGCACCGCCGTCGTCCCCGCCTCCGAGGGCGGACGGCAGCTGCGAGTGGACCGCGCCCTGCCGGAACCGCCGCTGCGCTGGACGGTCGTCCCGGACAGCGCCCCCCTCGACGCCGCCGAGGGGCTGCGCGAGCTCCTGGAGCCGGCGTTCGACCTCGCCGCCCCGCCGCTGTGGCGATTCGAGCTGCTGGACGGCGGCGAGCGCGGGCAGATCCTGGTCTACGGCGCCCACCACGCCGTCAGCGACCTCCAGTCGCTGCTGCTGGTGGCCGGCGAGATCGACGCCGAGCTGTCCGGCGCGACGCTCGACGACACCGTCACCAACCGCGACGTCCGCCTGCTGATCGAGGCCCAGCGGAGTGAGGAGCAGGCCGACGCGAGCACCGACGCCGCCGACTGGCGCGCTGCTTTCCAGGACAGCGCACGCCTCGACCTGACCCTGAGCCGACCGCGCCCGCAGACGCGCACGTATCGCGCCGGCAGCGTCACCGTGCCGATCCCCGACGGGCTCATGGACCGCATCTCGGCCACCGCGAGCCGCCTGGCGGTGACGCCTGCCGCGTTCTGCCTGGGCACGCTGACCGTCCTGCTGGCCAGGAAACGCGAGCGTGAACGTTTCGTCCTCGCCGTGCCCGTGGACACCCGCATCCACGCCGACGCCTACGACGCGCTGGGCTTCTACGGCGTGCCCGTGCCCTTCCCCGCCGAGGCGAACGCCGAGGAGCGTGTCGAGGAGGTGCTGCGCCGCACCGACGGGCGCCTGGAGAGGGTGCTGACCAAGGGCGCGATGTTCTCGGACGTGCTGCCGGTGCTGGCCCGAGGAGGACTCCACCGGCCCAACGCGCCGCTGGTGGAGGTGTACTTCAACTACGTCCGCGCGGCCCGCGGGCTCACGGCCCTGGAGGTACTGCCGGCCGGTACGGGCTACTCCGACCTCGACCTGATGATCACCATGACCCCGGACGCGGGCCGGATCCGGCTCGACCACAACCTCGACATCCTGGACGGGCCGACGGCCACCGAGCTGGGTGAGGAACTGCTGCGTCTGCTCGCGGAGACGGCCGAGGACCCGTCGGGCCCGGTGCGTACGGCAGCGGTCCCCGCTGCGGGCCACTCGCTCGCCCTCGCCGCCACCTTCGCCCTCGGTAACCTGCCGCTGATGTGCGAGACGGCGATCGGTGCCTCGGCGAACGACGGCAGCGTCACGACCGTCGCCGAGGCCCCGTACCACCACGTCCTGCCCGCCCTGCGCGACCCGTCCGGACTCTTCGCCGACCCGGCCACGACCACGGGCGTCGTCCTGCTGCGGGCGACGGACCTGCAACGCTTCGGCCCGCTCGACGACGAGCTGCTGGCCGAACTGCGCACCGCCTACCCGGCCGCACTGCGCGCGGTGGCCGAACACACCCGCAAGGCGCTGATCGTCGGCTTCCTGCCCTCGGTCCGCACCGAGGAGAGGCTCAGCAGGTGGGAACAGGAGGTCGCCGCCGAGCTGACCGGCGTGCCCGGCATCGCCGTCGTCGGCCCCGACGACTGGACCCGCCACCACCCCGTCGAGGAACCCTTCGACGAGCGCACCGAAGCCATGGCCCACCTCCCGTTCACCGCGCCCTTCCAGGCGGCCGTCGCCCTCCGCCTCGCCGAGGTCGTCCGGGCCGTACGACGCCCCGCGCCGAAGGTGATCGCCGTCGACGGCGACGAGACCCTGTGGGGCGGCGTGGCCGGTGAGATCGGCCCCGACGCCGTGGACCTGACCGGTCCGCGGGCCCTGCTGGCGCGCCGGCTGCTCCAGTGGCGCACGGCGGGCGCGCTGCTGGTGCTGGTCAGCAACAACGACGAGGACACCGTCCGCGCCGTACTGGACCGCCCGGACAGCCTGCTCAAGGCGGAGCACTTCAGCGTGCTCTCGGCGGCCTGGGGCCCGAAGCCGACCCGCCTGGCCGAGGCGGCGCACACGCTCGACCTCGGTCTGGACAGCTTCCTGTTCCTCGACGACAACCCGGCCGAGATCGCCAAGATGCGCGCCGCGCTGCCGCAGGTGCTGTCGGTGACCTGCCCGACGGCCGGCCAACTGCCGGAGTTCCTCGGCCGGGTGTGGCCGCTGGTGCCCGCCGCGGCGACCGCCGAGGACGCGCTGCGGGCGCGGTTCTACGCGCAGGAACGGGAGCGGGACGCCGTTCGCGAGCAGGCCGGCTTCGAGGAGTTCCTGGAGCGGCTGGAACTGGAGGTCGACGTCCGGGCCCTGGCCGACTCCGACGTTCAGCGGGCCGAGCAACTCGTGCGCCGCACCAACCAGTTCACCCTGCGCGCCCGCTCCGCCGACGGCGGTGACGTCACACGCTGGCGCGAACACGCAGAGGTCTGGACGGCGTCGGCCCGCGACCGCTTCGGCGACTACGGCCAGATCGGCCTGCTCGCCGTGCGCCGCGAGGGCGACCAGCTCGACGTCCTGGCCTGGCTGATGAGCTGCCGCGCACTGGGCCGGGGCGTCGAGGAACGCCTGCTGCAGTGGCTGGCCGACCGGGCCGGCGAACTGCACTGCACCAAGATCCGGCTGACGGCGGAGCGCACCCCGCGCAATACGCCGGCCCGCCGCGTGCTGTCGGCACTGGGCAGCGGCGATCAGGACGACGACCACCTGGAGACGGTGGTCACTCCGGAGTATCTGAGGACGTTCCGCTCCTGGCGGCGGCGATGACGGTCCCGGCACCCGCGGACCACGGCGACGAAAGGGCAAGGCAACACGGTGAAGGGCTCTCATGCGTGAGGTGAACGAGAACGCGTCGGCGACCGCCGACCAGCGGGCGACCGCGGAGGCGATCGAACGGGGCGGCATCGGTCTGACGGTGTCCGACCTGCTGGCGAGGGTCACGGGATCCGCGGAGGCGGCGGGTTCGGAGGGCGGGGTGCGTTCGGCTGACGCTCCGGCTCGGCGGGATGAGGCGGCTCGCCGGGCCGAGCAGCCCGCGATGCCCGAAGCCTCGGCCCCTTCGACGCGCCACCAACCCCTCGCCCCGAACACGCCCGCCCCACCCCGGCCGCGCGACTTGGACGACCTCGCCGCAGCCATCGCCGCCGTGGCCGGCCGCTACGTACCCGCCGGGCAACTGGCACCGGACGCCGACTTCTTCGACGCCGGAGGCACCTCCGTGAGCGCCGTGGAGCTGGTCTCCGCGCTGGAGGACGAGCTCGGTGTGGCGGTCGACCTGGACGAGGTGTTCGCCGATGCCCGGCCGGTCGCCCTGGCCAGGCACCGGCTGTCCGGAACGGCAGCCCCGATCGCCGTACCCGAAACACCTGTTCCCGCCGTGCTGCCCGCAGCGGTCCGGCCCGCGCCGGTCGCCTCCCCGTCCGACGCCACGGCCCGCCCCGAGGACCTCAGCCAGATCCTGGCCGACCTGGCGCTCGCCGACCGCCTCCCCTTCGTCGCCTCCCCGGAGCCACTGCCGCCCAGCCGCATCCTGCTGACCGGCGCCACCGGCTTCCTCGGCAGCCATATGCTCCTGGACCTGCTGCGGCACAGCGACGCGCACGTCCACTGCCTGGTCCGGGCCGCCGACGAGGAGGCGGCCCTGGCCAGGCTCGGCGACGCGCTCAAGAGCTACGCGCTGCCGTGGTCCTCGGAGGTCCGCCGCCGTGTCACCGTGCTCCCCGGCGACATCCGCCAACCCCGCCTGGGCCTGTCCGACGAGGTCTGGAACACCCTCACCCACGAGCTCGACAGCGTCGTGTCCGTCGCCGCCGCCGTGGACTTCCTGCGGGGCTACCAGTCGCTGCGCACCAGCAACGTCCTCGGCGCCCTCACCCTGGCCGAACTCGCCGCGACCGGACGCCCCAAGCCGCTGCACCACATCTCCTCCATCGCCGTCTTCAACGAGGTCGGCATCCCCTCCATGGGCGAGGACGACCCCCTCGCCCACATCGACCGCCTCATCGCGGGCTACGACCAGACCAAGTGGGCCGCCGAGGTCGCCCTGCGCCGCGCCCGCGACCACGGTCTGATCGTCACGGCGATGCGCCCCGGCGGCATCGGCGGCCACACCGGGACCGGCGCCTACAACGCCCAGGACCTCAGCTCCGGCCTCATCTCGGCCTTCGGCCGCTTCCGCACCGTCCCCGCCTTCCGCTACCTCAACGCCGCCCCCGTCGACTGGGTCAGCCGCGTCGCGGTCGCCGTCGTGTGCGAGCCGGACGCCTGGGGCTTCGACTACAACCTCACCGGCGTCCCCAACACCCTCGACGACGTCGTACGGGACATGGCGTTCGGCGGCATGCACGTCCGCGTCCAGGACTGGGACGAGTGGCGGGCGGACGCCCTGGCCCGCCTGGAGGCCGACCCGGTCCCCGAACTGACCTTCCTCAGCCGTGTGCTGCAGAGCCCCACCGCGCTGAAGCTGTGCGAGGCCACCCTCAAGGGCCCGGCCGCCGTCGCCGACCGCACGGACGCCCTCGTCGAGGCCCTCGGTCTGCCGCCGGCCGTCCGCTACGACGCCCGCGCCCAGCTGAAGACGTTCGAGCGGCTCGCCGACGACGGCCTGGCCCGCCTCCCGCACAAGGACGACCAGCCCTACCTGTGGTTCACCGAGACCACCCGGGGCGGCGTCGGCCCGGTCGACGGCAGCCCCGACACCCCCTGCTCGATGTCCCTCACCCTCTCCATCGCGAGCATGCACCAGCTGGTGACGGACCGCCGCGTCGACGTGCGCGGCGAGGTCACCTGCCCGGCCCTGCACCCCGAGCCGCTGACCGTGGCACGCGGCGACATCTGGATCCGCCCCGAGGAGGGCATCCCGCAGCGCCACGGCCTGCGCCACCAACTCCTGCGCTACCGCCTGGAGTTGACGGACGCCGACGGCGGCCGCTGGTGGCTGGAGGGCCACAAGTACGCGCGGGCCCGCCGCGACGTCTGGCGTCAGACCCGTGCCCTGACCGTGGAACTCGGCCGCGAGGGCGAACCGGCGAGCCTGGCGGGAGAGGTCGTCGTCCCCGCGGATTCCTACGTACGGGACCAGATCGACGGCATCAAGGTCGACCCGCGCCTGACCAGTCAGGAGAAGCGCGCCGCCAAGCTCACCTGGCTCGCCTGGTTCGGCCTGGAGATGGGCCGCGGACTGGTCGGTCCCTTCGCCCGTGCCGCCGCCGACCTGCTCGACCTGCGCCGCACCCAGACCCCCTCGGAGCAGCACCGATGATCTTCCGTACGACGAACACCAGGGTCACCCGGCCCGCCCTGCGCAAGGTCAGGTCCACCACCGCCCTGCGCCCGCTGCGCCACCGTCTCGACCCGGCGAAGGTCGAGGAGATCCCGTTCCGCGCGAGCGACGGCGTGCGTCTCGGCCTGACCCGCGTCGACCCCGGCGAGCGCGACCGCCCCGCCGTCCTGCTCCTGCACGGGCACACCGCCTCGGCCGACATGTTCCTGCTGCCCGAGACCCGCAACCTGGTCGACGTCCTCCTCGACGACGGCTACGAACCCTGGCTGCTCGACTGGCGCGGCAGCTGCCGGCTTCCGTACAACGAGACCGGCGGCCGCTACACCTACGACGACGTCGCCCTCTACGACATCCCCGAGGCCGTCGCCCACATCCGCACCCGTATCGGCGACCGCCCCCTGTTCGTGGTCGCCCACTGCATCGGCTCCCTCACGCTCTCCCTGAGCATGACGGCGGGCCTGGTGCCCGGCCTCGCGGGCGTGGTCTCCCAGGGCGTCTTCCTCACCCCGAAGCTCGCGGGCCGCACCTCGTTGAGCATGACCCTGGCCGGGGAACTGCTGAAGTCCCGCATCGACCACATCCCCGTCGACTTCCGCAAGGTCGGCCTGTGGTCGAAGTACACCCCGCTGTTCGCGCTGGCCTCCCGCAGGGCGAGCTGCCCGGACCCGACTTGCCAGATCCTGCACAACTCGGCCTGGGGAACCGGCGCCTCCCTCTTCGTCCACGAGCACCTGACCGACACCACCCACGGCAGGCTCGCCGAACTCCTCGGCCCCGCCCCGCTGTGGATCCTGCCGCACCTGCGCCGCATCGAACTGGCCCGCACCGTCGTCCGCTGGCACGACACCGACCACCGCTACCGGGCGCTGCCGCAGAACGCCCTCGACGCGGCCTCCCGTATCGACACCCCCGTGCTGCTCCTGGCCGGCAGCGAGAACGGCCTCTGGCTCGACTCCCAGAAGCTGTGCCACGACGTCCTCGCCCGCCGCCGGCCCCAGCTCGACGTGACGTACACCGAGATCCCCGGCTACGGCCACCTGGACACGTTCCTCGGCAGGGGAGCGGCCCTCGACGTGTTCGGTCACATCCTCGATTTCCTGGGCGAACGGCGATGACGGCGGCCCGGTCGGCCGGATACCGTACCGGTCAGTAACCAGGACGCATTCCAGGAGGCCGCCCATGCCGCAGCTCGAAGTCGACGGCGCGACGCTGACGTACGACGACGAGGGCCCCCGCGACGGCGTGGGTGTGCCCCTGGTGTTCGTCCACGGCTGGACGGCCAACCGGCACCGCTGGGACCACCAGATGACCCACTTCGCCGAGAAGCGGCGGGTCGTCCGGCTCGACCTGCGCGGGCACGGCGAGAGCACCGGCGCGGGAGCGCGCAGGGTCGACGACCTGGCCCGGGACGTCCTCGCCCTCCTCGACCACCTGAAGATCGAGCGGTTCGCGATCGTCGGGCACTCGATGGGCGGCATGATCGCCCAGACCATCGCGCTCGCCCACCCCGAGCGGGTCGAGCGCATGGTGCTGGTGAACTCCATAGGGAAGATGGCCTACAACCGCGGCCGCGCCCTGCTGATGGCCGCCTCGACGCTCCTCCCCTTCAAGCTGTTCGTCGCCGGCAACGTCCAGCGTGCCTTCGCCCCCGGCTACCCGCGCGAGGAGATCCGCGAGTACGTCCGCGCCTCCGCCGACACGCCCCGCGAGGTCGTCATGACGCTCTACGGAGCCATGCGCGCCTTCGACGTGCTGGACAAGGCCGGGGAGATACAGGTGCCGACCCTCATGGTGCACGGCTACCACGACATCCAGCTGCCCCTCGCCCAGATGCTGCGGATGGCCAAGGCCTACCCGGACGCGGTCGTCCGCGTCCTGGACGCCGGTCACGAACTGCCCGTGGAGAAGCCCGCCGAACTGACGACGGCACTCGACCGCTTCCTCACCGAGCCCGCGTAGGCGGCGGGCCGGGCCGATCGGGCCCGGCCCGCTCATGCGCCTTATTTAAGTGTTGCCTTATATAAGTGGAGGCTGGCATAGTGAGGGCCGTGCACGCTTTCGATGTGCTGGGTGATCCGGTACGGCGCCGGATATTGGAACTGCTCGCCTCGGGTGAGCAGGCATCGGGCGACATCGGTGCCGTGATCCAGGACGAGTTCGGGATCTCTCAGCCCGCCGTGTCGCAACACCTGAAGGTGCTGCGCGAGAGCGGCTTCGCTTCCGTGCGGGCGGAGGGCACGCGGCGGCTGTACGCCGTCGACGCCGAGCCGCTGCGGGAGGTGGACGCGTGGCTGGAGAGATTCCGCGGCTTCTGGGAGCAGCGGCTCGACGCCCTCGGGACGGAACTCGCGCGAGGCAAGCGCGAACGCAGAGTGAGAAGGGAAGCGAACGAGGATGAGTGAGATCGTCGACGAGCTGAACCGCCTCCACCGGAAGGTCGGGGTGCGGCAGGTCGATGCGGGCGAGGCCCGCACGGTGCTGCTGCGGCGTACCTACGACGCCGAGATCGCCGACGTGTGGGACGCGGTGACCTCGCCGGAGCGGATCAGTCGCTGGTTCCTGCCCGTCAGCGGCGAGTTCAAGGTCGGCGGTCGCTATCAGCTGGAGGGCAATGCCGGTGGCGAGATCCTCGAGTGCCAGGAGCCGGACCGGCTGCGGGTGAGCTGGCTGTACGGGCCCGACCCGGGGTTCAGCGAGGTCGAGGTGCGCCTCACGCCCGACGGCGACGAGCGGACGGTGCTGGAGCTGGAGCATGTGGCCGTGGTGCCCGAGGGCTTCTGGGGGCAGTTCGGCCCGGGCGCGGTCGGCGTCGGCTGGGACCTCGGGCTCCTGGGGCTCGCCATGCACCTCGCCGGCGGCGGGATGAGCAAGGAGGAGAGCGAGGCCTGGCAGGTCTCGGACGAGGGGAAGGCGTACGCGACGCGCTCGGGCGAGCTGTGGGGCGAGGCCTACGCGGCCTCGGGCGAGGACGAGCGGACGGTGGCGTCGACCACCGCGGCGACGATCGCCTTCTACACGGGAGCGGCCCCCGAGGGTGGCGGCGATCAGTCGTAGATGTCATCGAAACTTTCGAACCCTCTGGCGGCTCCCGAGGCAGGCTTTCTTGAGCCAATCGTGCTGTGCAGAGGTGGCGTCTGTTGACGATGGAGACAGGCGCTTCTAGGGTCTGCCCCGAAATTCGGAAATGACTCCGAAACTTTCGACCGAGAAGGGGACGAGATGGTGACCCGCACATCCATCGATCCGCCTCCCGAGCGCCGGCCCCGGCGCTCGCGCGTCCGCACCGCACTGGCCCTCGGCCTGGCCGGCCTGCTCGGCGCGGCCGGCGCAGGCGCCCTCACCGGCACCGCGCAGGCCGCGAGCACCCTGGGCGCGGCGGCAGCCGAGAAGGGCCGCTACTTCGGCGCCGCCGTCGCCGCGAACCACCTGGGGGAGAGCGCCTACGTCTCGACGCTCAACACCGAGTTCAGCTCGGTGACCCCGGAGAACGAGATGAAGTGGGACGCCACCGAGCCCACCCGCGGCACCTTCACCTTCGGCTCCGCCGACCAGGTCGTGAACCATGCCCAGAGCCGGGGCATGAAGGTCCGCGGCCACACCCTGGTCTGGCACTCCCAGTTACCGGGCTGGGTCGTGGGACTCGGCACCGCCGACCTCAGATCGGCGATGAACAACCACATCACCCAGGTCATGCAGCACTACAAGGGCAAGATCCACTCCTGGGACGTCGTCAACGAGGCCTTCCAGGACGGCAGCAGCGGTGCGCGGCGCAGCTCGCCCTTCCAGGACAAGCTCGGCAACGGCTTCATCGAGGAGGCGTTCCGCACCGCCCGGGCCGCCGACCCGGCAGCCAAGCTCTGCTACAACGACTACAACACCGACGGCGTCAACGCGAAGAGCAATGCCGTCTACAACCTGGTCAGGGACTTCAAGTCCCGTGGCGTGCCGATCGACTGCGTGGGCTTCCAGTCCCACTTCAACAGCGCCTCTCCGGTTCCCTCCGACTACCAGGCCAACCTCCAGCGCTTCGCCGACCTCGGCGTGGACGTGCAGATCACCGAGCTGGACATCGAGGGCTCGGGCACCGCACAGGCGGGCAGCTACACCCATGTGGTCCGCGCCTGCCTGGCCGTCTCGCGCTGCACCGGCATCACCGTCTGGGGCGTGACCGACAAGTACTCCTGGCGCGCGAGCGGAACGCCCCTGCTGTTCGACGGCAACTACGCCAAGAAGCCCGCGTACACCGCGGCCCTGACCGCTCTCGGCGGCTCCTCCTCCGGTGGCGGCACACCCGGCGCCGCCTGCACGGCGACCTACAGCAAGGCCGAGGAGTGGAGTGACCGCTTCAACGGCAAGGTCACCATCACCGCGGGGAGTTCGGCCATCAGCGGCTGGAGCGTGAACGTCACGGTGACCTCCCCGCAGAAGGTCTCCGCGACCTGGAACGGCACGCCCGGCTGGGACAGCAGCGGCAACGTCATGACGATGAAGCCGAACGGCAACGGCAGCCTGGCCGCCGGAGCGTCCACCAGCTTCGGCTTCACCGTCATGAAGAACGGCAACAGCGCGGCCCCGGTGATCGGCTCCTGCACGGCGTCCTGACCGGCACCGGGTGGTTCGGGTCCGGCGCGGGTGCCCGCGCCGGACGGCCGGTTCGCTCAGCCGACGCGCAGGGTCCGCTTGGCGAGTTCGTACGCCGGCAGCATCGCCCGGTGTTCGTCGGTGTCCATCCCGCCGAGGTGAATGACGACGGGTCCTCGCTTCGTGGTCACGGCCACCGCGGACTCCTCCTTCGTCTCCTCCAGCAGCTCGCTCGTGACGAGGTACTTCACCTCCGCACCGGACAGGCCGCCCGCCTCGAACGTGCTGTACTTCGCCTTGCTCGCGCCGTTCTCCGCCGCCACGAACTCCTTGAGGACGGCGCGTGCGTCGTCGTCACCTGGCTTGCCGGTCCAGACGCGCAGGAAGCCGATGTTCCCCGCCGGCTTGGCGTCGACCTCGCAGGCTGCCGTGACCGGGCCCTGGTGCAGGAGCGCGTCGGCGAGCTCCCGGGCCAGCTCGCTGTCGGGCTCGGCCGAGCCGTCGCCGCCGTCGGTCCCGGCGTCGATGGCCTCGGCCTCCCAGTCCTTCGCGATGTCGAAGGTGACGGGCAGCGGGCACGCCGACCCGGCCGCGCCGATCGTGCCCCCGCTCTTCACCGCCGTACCGCTCGCGTCCGCCCCCGCGTCGGCCGGCGCCGAAGCGCCCGCCGACGTCCGTGCGTCGTCCTCCGCCGCCCCCGAACAGCCCGTCAGTACTCCGGCCAGCAAAGCCACCTGGGCCAGCCGACGTCGTACAGGTCCCGCCCCCACCAGCATCTTTCTCGCTCCCCTCCCGATCTTGCTCAGGCGGAACACAGTATCCGAGACCACCGACAGGGCCGGTTGTGGCCCTGCGGCATCATGAGGTGACGACCTCGCTGACCTTCGAGCGCCACTGCGACGAGATCATGTCCCAGACCGAACGGCTCACGGCGCATGTGCACGGCACGGATCTGACCGCCCCGGTCGTCACCTGTCCCGGCTGGAACCTGGGGCAGCTGCTGCGGCACGTGGGCGGCGACCATCGCTGGGCGGAGGAGATCGTGCGGACCCGTGCCACCGGTCCGGTCCCCGACGACCTGGTCAACGACCTCGGCGCGGACACGGACGAGGAGGCCGCCGTCCTGGTCCCGTGGCTCACCGAGGGCGCGCAACGCCTCAGCGCCACGCTGCGCGCCGCCGGCCCCGACGCCCTGGCGTGTGGAACCCCTCGGCGGACCGGCCGGCGCCGGTGGCGTTCTGGGCGCGGCGCATGACGTACGAGACCGTCGTGCACCGGGCCGACGCGGCCCTGGCTGCGGGTGCCCGGTTCGGGCTGGACGGCGAACTCGCCGTCGAGGCGGTGGAGGAGTGGCTGGAGTACGCCACCTTCCCCGAGGCGTTCGAGCCCCGGCCGGACCTGCCCGACCTGCTCGGCCCCGGCCGTACCCTCCACTTCGACGCGACCGACGCCGGCGAATGGGTCGTCGACCTCACCGGCGCGCGGCCCGCCTGGCGCGCCGGCGCCGACGGGGCGGCCGCGACGGCGCGCGGCCCGGTGGTCGACCTGCTCCTGTACTTCTACAAGCGGCCCGCGCCCGACGTGGAGACAAAGGGCGACACCGCGCTGCTCGACCTCTGGCGGACCCGTGCGGGCTTCTGGCTGGAGGCGCCGGAAGAGTGAGCCGCCGGTGGCCCGCTCGGCCTCGGCCTCGGCGTCGGCGCCGTCGCCGTTGCCGTCGCCGGAGAGGAAGACGGTGCTCGGGCCGTCCAGGCTGCCGGGGGCGATCATGACGGTGGAGTCCATCGTGCACAGCGCCTTGACGACGGGGTCCAGGGAAGGACGACGGGGTCCAGGGCAGGCGCCCAGGCGGTTCGGCACCAAGGTCGTGGTCCCGAGGCCCCGGTCGCCGGCGGTTTGCCGAACCGGCAAGACCGTTTGTCGGTTGCCGCGGCGTCCCGCAGGCTTCTTCGCAGCGGACCCGACGGAACCCGCGCCCGTCCGGTCCCGCCGTGACATCCGCGCACCGGGAGGCGACATGACCGAGACCCACCCCCTGAAGGCCGCCGAGTTCTGGGAGGCCCGCTACCGCGACGGCGGCCGGCTGTGGAGCGGCCGCCCCAACAAGCTGCTCGTCCGTGAAGCCTCCGACCTCGCCCCGGGCAGCGCCCTCGACCTCGGCTGCGGTGAAGGGGCCGACGCGGTGTGGCTCGCCTCGCGCGGCTGGCGGGTCACCGGCGTCGACATCTCCCGCACGGCCCTGGAGCGGGCCGCCGGGCACGCCGTCGAGGCCGGGGTGGGCGACCGCGCCGTCTGGGAACGCCATGTGCTGGGCGAGACGTTCCCCGAAGGCGCCTTCGACCTGGTGAACGCGCAGTTCCTCCAGTCGCCCGTCGAGTTCGACCAGCGGAGCGTCCTGCGGCAGGCGGCGCGAGCCGTCGCACCGGGCGGCACCCTGCTGATCGTCATGCACGCCGGCTGGCCGTCCTGGCAGAGCGAGCCGCCCTTCGAGGCACAGTTCCCGACCCTGGACGGCGTCCTCGGCGAACTCGCCCTGCCGGAGACCGACTGGACCGTGGAGACGGTGGAGGCGGTGCGCAGTGTGAGCGTGTCGCCCGAGGGTGTTGAGGGCTTCCGGGACGACAACGTCTGGCGCGCGCGGAGGGCTCACGCCGCCCGCACCTGAGGGCCGGCCCATGACGCGGACGGGTGCCGCCGCGCGGACCGGGATCCACGCGGCGGCGGTTCTGTGAGGAGGCCGGATCAGGGGCGACTCGTCAGGTAGCCGCCCATGGTGGTGAAGTACTCGGTCGCACCCCACTCCCGGCCGTCCTCGGTGCGGACACGCGTGATCGCCAGACCGTGGTTGCGGCCGGTACGGGCGTCGGCGCCGGCGACGATCACCACACCGTCGCCCTCGCGATAGAAGATGCGGCCGGGCGTGCCGCCGTAGCGGCCCTGGGAGACCTCGGCCGCCAGCACTTCGAGCCGCCTGCCCCTGTGGAAGGTGAAGGAGCTCGGGTACGGCTCGGACTGGGCGCGGACCAGGCGCTGGAGGTCCGCCGCCGGCCAGGTCCAGTCGATGCGGCTGTCCTCGATGGACCGCTTGTGGAAGAAGCTGGCCTGGGACCGGTCCTGCTCGGTGAACTCCGTCTGCCCCGCCGCGATGAGGCCGAGCGCGCCGATGGTGACCGGGGCGATGAGATCGACGGTCTTGTGGAACAGGTCGGTGGCGGTGTCCGTCGGGCCGACCGGCACGGCCTCCTGCCGGACGATGTCGCCCGCGTCGAGCTCGTCGTTCATCATGTGCGCGGTGACACCCACTTCGGGTTCGCCGTTGATCAGGGCCCAGATCAGGGGGGAGAAACCGGCGTACTTCGGCAGCAGCGAGTCGTGCACGTTCAACGTGCCGTGGCGCGGGAGGTCGAAGATGCGCGGCGGGATCCAGGTCCGCCAGTTGTTGGCCACGATGATGTCCGGATCGGCCTCCTTGAGGCGATCGAACAGCTCGTCGTCGTCAGGGCGGTTGCGGATCACCACCGGGACACGGTGCTCCTCGGCGAGGTCGGCGACGGAGTCGCTCCAGATCTTCTCGTAGGCGTGCTCGCTCCTGGGGTGTGTGACGACCAGGACCACGTCGTGTTCGGAGTCCAGGAGGGCTTGAAGGGTGCGATGCCCCCACGTCTGGTAGCCGAACATGACGACCCGCATGGGCTTCCTCCTCAGAGCAGGGACTGACCGAGAGAAGTAAAGCAAGGCTTGCCTTAGTGCACAACGGGCCTGGCTGGGCTCTCAGTTGAGACGAATATCGTCCGCACCGGGCCTATCGACAGCTCCACAGGATTAGCTTAGGCTCACCTAAGTTCCCGGTTCGCCGCTCTGTCAGCGTGCCCGCTCCTCGTACTTTCCCGCGCCTGACAGGCGACTGCCCCGCACGATGGGAGAGACATGTCACGGGTTCTTCCTGGTGACGCAACATCGGTTCACGACCTCATTGGCATCGGCTTCGGACCGTCCAATGTCGCCATGGCGATCGCGCTCAGCGAGCACAACGCACAGGCCGCGCAGCACGAGGTGATCACGGCTCGGTTCTTCGAGCAGCAGCCCTCCTTCGGCTGGCACCGCGGCATGCTCATCGACGACGCGACCATGCAGGTGTCCTTTCTCAAGGACCTGGTGACGCTTCGGAACCCGGCCAGTGAGTTCAGCTTTCTCTGCTATCTGAAGAGCGAGGGACGGCTGATCGACTTCATCAACCACAAGAACCTGTTCCCGCTGCGGGTGGAGTTCCACGACTACTTCGAGTGGGCCGCGGCCAAGGTCGAGGGCATGGTCTCCTACGGCCACGAGGTCGTCGGCGTCGCGCCCGTCGTCCGTGACGGGGCCGTGGAGTACCTGGAGGTGACGGTCCGTTCGGGAGAGGGTCTCGTGGTCCACCGGGCCCGCAACCTCGTCATCGGGACCGGGCTGCGTCCGCTCATGCCGGAAGGCGTCGAGCGCGGCGACCGCGTCTGGCACAACTCCGAATTACTCGCGAGGGTCACCGAGTTGGAGGGCGCGTCACTCTCCCGCTTCATCGTCGTCGGCGCGGGGCAGAGCGCCGCGGAGAACGTCGCCTACCTGCACCGCCGCTTCCCCGAGGCCGAGATCTGCGCGGTCTTCTCCCGCTACGGCTACAGCCCCGCGGACGACAGCAGCTTCGCCAACCGGATCTTCGACCCGGCGGCGGTCGACGAGTACTTCGCGGCGCCCGAGCACGTCAAACGCCGCCTGATGGACTACCACGGCAACACGAACTACTCCGTGGTGGACATCGATCTGATCGACGACCTGTACCGGCAGATGTACCAGGAGAAGGTCCTCGGCAACGAGCGGCTCCGTTTCCTGAACGTGTCCCGCCTCACCGACGTCAAGGAGACGCCGGACAAGGTCCGCGCCACCGTGACCTCGCTCGTCACCGGCGACGAGACGCCCCTCGACGCGGACGTGGTCGTCTTCGCGACCGGCTACAGCCCCGCCGACCCCCTCGGCCTGCTCGGTGAGGTCGCCGACCACTGCCTGCGCGACGACGAGGGCCGCGTCCGCGTCGAGCGTGACTACCGCGTCGCGACCGACCTCGATCTGCGCTGCGGCATCTACCTCCAAGGCGGCACGGAGCACACCCACGGCATCACGTCGTCCTTGCTCTCCAACACCTCCATCCGGGTCGGCGAGATCCTTGACTCGCTCCTCGACCGTGGCCGCAAGTCCGCCTCCGACGAGGCCCGGGCGGTCGTGGACGGAACCGGCAGCACCGCCCGCTAGTCCGCGATCAAAGGGATGACGTACGTCCACATGGGCACGACTGCACTGGAACGCCCCGCGTCCAGGGGCACAACACAGGCCCGTCGGCGGCGGGTTGTGGGTTTGAGCACGCTGGCGGTGCTCCTCGTGATCACGGGGGCGGTGTCGCTGGCTGTCGGTGCGCGCGCGTTGAGTCCTGCCGAGGTGTGGCACGGGCTGTTCGCGGCGCCGGACTCCGACCGCCGGCTCACCGAGATCAGGCTCATCGTGCAGACCGTGCGGGTGCCCCGGACGGTGCTCGCGATCGTCGCGGGCACCGCCCTCGGCGTCGGCGGGGCGCTGATCCAGGGGTACACGCGCAACCCGATCGCCGACACGGGTCTGCTGGGGGTGAACACCGGTGCCTCGTTCGCGGTGGTGTCGGCGATCGCCCTGTTCGGGTTCGACGACCCGTTCCAGTACGTCTGGTTCGCCTTCCTCGGGGCGGCGGCCGCCGGTGTCGTCGTGTTCGGGCTGGCGAGCATCGGCAGGGGTGCCGGCAATCCGTTGACCCTCGCGCTGGCCGGGCAGGGGGTCGCGGTGTTCCTCGCGGCGATGACGACCGCGGTCGCGCTGGGGGACAAGGAGTCGCTGAACGCGCTGCGGTTCTGGAACGCGGGATCCGTCGCGGGAGTCGGCTTCGACGTCATCTGGCCGGTGACCGGGTTCATCGTGGTCGGGCTGGTGCTGGCGGTCACGACGCTGCCCGCCATCAACCTCCTCAACCTGGGCGACGACGTGGCGCGGGGGCTGGGCGTGAACATCGCGCTGAGCAGGACCGTGGGGATCGCGGCCATCACCCTGCTGGCGGGCGCGGCGACGGCGGCGTGCGGCCCCATCGCGTTCCTCGGGCTCATGGTCGCCCACGTGGCCCGCTATCTGACCGGACCGGACTACCGCTGGCTGGTGCCGTACGCCGGCCTGCTCGGAGCTGTCGTCCTGCTGGTCTGCGACATCGTGGGCCGCCTGGTGGTACGACCGAGCGAGTTGGACGCGGGAGTCCTCGTCGCTCTCCTGGGCGCCCCCTTCTTCGCGGCCCTGGTGTGGCGCGGAAAGTTCAAGAGCGCATGAGCGGCAAGGACTTGAGGCCGAGCGGGCCGGGCTTGCAGCGGAACGGGGCAGAGACGCGGCCGGAGCGGGAGGACGCGAGGCCGGCGATGACGCCCGGCGTGCGCCTCGGGGCCGTGTCGTTCGTCTGGCGCCCCTGGAACGTGCTCATCACCGTGGTGCTGGCCGCCGCGACCTTCCTGGCGTTCTGCCTGTCCATCGGCATAGGGGACTTCCCCATCGGCCTGGACCAGGTGATCGCCACGCTCCTCGGCCGGGGCGAGCAGGTCGACGAGTTCGTCATCATGGACCTGCGGATGCCGCGTGCGCTGGCGGGGCTCGTCGTCGGGGTGGCGCTCGGAGTGTCCGGGGCGATCACTCAGTCCGTCGCCCGCAACCCGCTGGCCAGTCCCGACATCCTCGGCATCACCGGGGGCGCCAGCGCGGTCGCGGTGTTCCTGGTGACCGTGTCCGGTGGCACCGCCGCGGCGGTCGTCGACGCCGTGGGCCTTTCCGCGGCGGCGCTCGCGGGCGGGCTCGGCACCGGACTCCTGGTGTACTTCCTGGCCTGGCGGCGGGGGATCGACGGCTTCCGGCTCATCCTCATCGGCATCTCGGTGAGCGCGGTGACGGAGGCGATCACCACCTGGCTGCTGGTCAGGGCCGACATCAGGGACGTGGCCCGGGCCCAGGCGTGGTTGGTCGGTTCGCTGGACGGCCGGTCGTGGGACGAGGTCGGGGTGGCGATCTGGGGCACGCTCTTCCTCCTGGTCGTCGTCGCCGGTGTCTCCTTCCAGTTCAAACCGCTGCACCTCGGCGACGACGTCGCCGCGGGCCTGGGTGTGCGGTACACGAGGGTGCGCGCGGTGCTGTTGCTGTGCGCGGTGCTGCTGGCCGGTGTGGCGGTGAGCGCCGCGGGTCCGGTCCCGTTCGTCGCGCTGGTGGCGCCGCAGGTCGCCATGCGGCTGGTGAGATGCCCGACGCCGCCGATCGTGGCGTCCGGCGTGGTGGGCGCCCTGCTGCTGATCGGTGCGGACCTCCTCGCGCGCACGGCACTGCCGATCGGTCTCCCGGTCGGCGTGGTCACCGCCGCCATCGGCGGTCCCTTCCTTGTCCATCTGCTGGTGCGTGCCAACCTCAGACAGCCGGAGCAAGGGTGAACAAGCCTGAACGGAGGGGGACCCTGTGGGGGCTCAGCACACTGTGACCGAGGTGGCCCCGGTCGTCGACGCCTCACGGCTGGCGGCCGACGGCGTCAGCGTCGGGTACGGCGCCCGGACGGTCATCGAGGATCTGGACGTGGCGATCCCGTCCGGGGTCGTCACCACGATCATAGGGCCCAACGGCTGCGGGAAGTCGACCCTGTTGCGGACGCTGTCACGGTTGCTCAAGCCGGCCAGGGGGACGGTCGTACTGGACGGTGACGACATCGGCAGGCTCAGGACCAGGGACGTGGCGAAGAAGCTGGGCCTGCTGCCGCAGGCGCCGGTCGCGCCGGAGGGGCTGACGGTGGCCGACCTGGTCGCCAGGGGCCGCCATCCGCACCAGAGCTGGCTGCGGCAGTGGTCGTCGGACGACGCCGCCGTCGTGGAGCGGGCGCTGGCCATGACCGGGGTCTCCGACCTGGGCGACCGCCCGGTCGACTCGCTGTCCGGCGGACAGCGTCAACGCGTCTGGATCTCCATGACGTTGGCCCAGGGCACCGACCTGCTGCTGCTGGACGAACCGACCACCTATCTGGACCTGGCGCACGCGATCGACGTGCTCGACCTGGTGGACGACCTGCACGAGTCGGGGTGCACGGTGGTCATGGTGCTGCACGACCTCAACCTGGCCACGCGCTACAGCGACAACCTCGTGGTGATGAAGGAGGGTTCGATCCTGGCGCAGGGCCACCCGCGTGACGTGATCACCGCCGAACTGCTGCACGAGGCGTTCGGACTGCGCGCCATGGTGATCGACGACCCGGTGGGGGACCGGCCTCTGATCGTGCCGATCGGTCGTGCACATGTTCAACTCCCCTAGATCGCAGGGAAGTTGGAGAGGTTAGGCTAGGCTTACCTCATCCGCTCACGCTAAGGTTTGCCTGCCCTTAGACGGGGGTGCAGTGGAAAGCGCGAAAGCAAGGGGAATGCGGATGCTCCTCACCAGAACGACACGTGTGAAGCCCTGGCGGCGGCTGGCGGCCGTCCTGTCCGCCGCGACGCTCGGCGTGGGCCTCCTCGCCGGATGCGGTTCCGACTCGTCCGACTCCTCGGACAGCACGAGCGGCAAGGGCTCGACTGCCGCCGCCGGCGTATTCCCGGTCACCGTGGAGCACGCATTCGGATCCACGAAGATCACCAAGACCCCCGAACGGGTCGTCACCGTCGGCTACACCGACGACCAGACCGTCCTCGCGTTCGGCATCAAGCCCGTCGGCATGACCGACCAGTACCCGAACCCCGCGGGCCGGAGCCCCGACATCAACACCCAGTGGCCCTGGACGAAGGACAAGTGGGGCGACACCGAGCCCGAGGTCATCATGAAGAACGGTGACTCCGGCCCCAACTTCGAGAAGATCGCCGCCCTGCGCCCCGACCTGATCATCGCCGTCTACTCCGAGGTCGACCAGGCCGCCTACGACAAGCTCTCCAAGATCGCTCCGACGGTGGGCCGTACCAAGACGGAGAAGGAGCCGTTCAGCGCGCCCTGGCAGGACAACGCGCTGCAGATCTCCAAGGCCCTCGGCAAGGCGGACGAGGGCGAGAAGATGATCGCGGACGTGCAGGACCAGCTCGACGCTGCCAAGAAGGCACACCCCGAGTTCGGGAAGGAGACCGCGGTCGCGCTGTCCTGGTACGAGAACTCGGTGGCGCCGTTCACCTCCACCGACGTGCGCGGACGGCTGGTGTCGGGCATCGGCTTCAAGTACCAGACCGAGATCGACAAGGTCGCCGACGGCAGCTTCTACACCAAGCTGTCGCCGGAGCGCATCGACCTGGTCGACGTCGACCGTATCTTCGTCATCAACGACAAGGCGGACACGGAGGCGTTGAAGAAGTTCAAGCTGTTCACCAACCTCGACGCGGTGAAGAACGGCAAGGTGTCGTACCTGCTGGACAGCGAGGGTCCGGCGGTCGGCGCGGCCATCTCGCAGGGCACCCTGCTCTCCATGCCGTACGCGATCGACGAGCTCGTCAAGTCGGCCGGTCAGGTGTGAGCAGCACCGACACGCGCGTCGCCCCGGCGACCCTGCGCACGGCGACCGGACGCGAGGCCACCCGATGGGTCGTGGCGCACTGCCGCGAAGCGCCCTGGCTGACGGTCGCCACCGTGCTCACCACGGTGGCGGGGGCGGCGCTCCAAGTCCTCCCCCTGCTGCTGCTCGGCCGCGTGGTCGACGGTGTGGTCGAGGGCGAGGCGCGCTCCATCCTGGTCGGCATCGGGGCGTTGATCGTGGCCGCCGCACTGCTCGGCGCGGCGGCCACCGCGGTGTCGACGTACCTGATCGGGCGCCTGGGCGCGGACTTGCTCGCGCGGCTCCGCGAGGGCGCCGTCCGCGCGGTGCTCGGGATGCCCAGCGCACGGATCGAGCAGGTCGGCCGGGGAGACGTGCTCTCCCGGGTCGGCGACGACGTGGCCGTCATCTCCAAGGGCATCCGTACGGCCATCCCCACGGTGTTCTCGGCGGGCGTCCTCGTCGTCATCGCCACGACCGGCATGTTCGGCCTGGACTGGCGGCTCGGCCTGGCCGGAGCCGGCGCGCTGCCCGCCTACGCGCTGGCCCTGCGCTGGTACCTGCCCCGGTCCGCCCCGCTCTACCAGCAGCAGCGGGCCGCTCAGGCCGACCGTGCGCAGGCGCTCATCAGCGGTCTGAACGGCATCGACACGGTCCGGGCGTACCGTCTGGAGGGCGCCTTCCGCGAGAAGGTCACCGAGGAGTCGTGGCGGGTGCGCGACCTCGGTATCGACGTGTTCCGGTTCTTCGGCCGCTTCGTCGGCCGGGAGAACCGCGCCGAGTTCATCGGACTGACCCTGATCCTGCTCGTCGGATACGTCCTGCTGGAGACCGACGCCGCCACCCTGGGCGAGGTCTCCGCGGCCCCGCTGCTCTTCCACCGGCTGTTCGTCCCGCTCGGCGCCATCATGTTCACCTTCGACGAGGCACAGAAATCGGGCGCGAGCCTGACCCGCCTCGTCGGCGTGCTGGAGGAGCCCACGCAGGACCGGCTGGTGGGCGACACGGCCGTCGAGGCGGCCGGCGCCGGAGCGTATCCGGTGACGGTGGAGGGGCTGACGTTCCGCTATCCCGGCGGCGAGGAGCCGGTCCTGCGGGACGTGAACCTGACCATCCCGGCCGGCGGCTCGCTCGCGCTGGTGGGGGCGACAGGGGCAGGAAAGACGACCCTGGCCGCGCTGATCGCGGGCACAGGGACACCGGAGGCGGGGTCCGTGCGGATCGGCTCCACCGACCTCGCCCGACTCGACGAGGCCGGGGCGCGGGCCCTGGTGAGCATCCTGACGCAGGAGACGCACGTGTTCTCCGGGCCGCTCGCCGACGACCTGCGGCTGGCCGCGCCGGCCGCGACCGACGCCGAGCTGATGGAGGCGCTGCGCACGGTCGGCGCCGAAGAGTGGGTCGAGGCGCTGCCCGACGGAGCGCACACCCCGGTCGGCGAGGGCGGTGAGCGCCTGGACGTCACTAAGGTCGCGCAGATCGCCCTGGCCCGGCTGGTGCTCGCCGGTTCACCGGTGGTGGTGCTCGACGAGTCGACGGCGGAGGCGGGCAGCGAAGGCGCCGCCGAACTGGAGCGGGCCGTGCTGGCCGCATGCGCGGGCCGCACCACGCTGTTCGTGGCACACCGGCTGACCCAGGCGATGGCAGCCGACCGGATCGCCGTGCTGGACGCGGGACGCGTCGTGGAACAGGGCACGCACGAGGAACTGGTGGCTCTGGGCGGCCGGTACGCACGACTGTGGCGCGCCTGGCGAGAGGGCAGCTGAGCAATCCCTGATCCGAGATGGGCCGACTTTCGTACGGTGGAAGGAACGCGGAGTCTTCGATGATGGAACCGAGCGCTCGTCACGTACTGCTGTCCCCCCGGCAACTGGCCGCCGTACGCCGGCGAATCGGCGCACACTCCGACCGGACGATCGTCGGGGCGTGCGCGATCGCGCTGTCGTACTGGGCGACAGGTCTCGGCCCCGACGGCATCGACCTCGCACCCGGCACCCTCTTCACCGAAGTCCTCGGCTGGGTGGACAACGGCGGTGACGTGCCCGCCGGCTGGGCGGTCGGCACGGACGGCCGGACCCTCTCCGTCCCGGACGGCGTCGACCCCGGCGAGGCACAGTCGGCGCTGGACGACCTGGCCGACTTCCCCGACCGCCCCGTCGGGACCATCGGGCCGTCCACCGTGGCGGCGAGGCTCGAAGCGCTGGCCCGGTGGAACGACACCCGGGCCGACCGCATCCGTCCGACCGTCGTGGAGATGTTCCTCGAGCAGGCGCGGCACAGGCCGGACGCCATCGCGATCGTCGACGAGCGCCGCTCGCTGACCTACCGTCAGGCAGCGGCGCTGTCCGCCCAGTTGGCTCACCATCTGAGCGAACGCGGACTGACCGCCGAACAGGTCGTCGGCATCTCCCTGCCCCGCTCCGCCGAGATGGTGATCGGGCTGCTCGGCGTACTCCGGGCGGGCTGCGCGTTCGTGCCGCTCGACCCGCAGTGGCCCGCCGCACGCCGGGCCGTCGTCATCGCGGACGCCCGGGTCGCGGCACAGCTCAACGACGTGGGGGAGCACGCCCCGGACGAACCGGAAGCCGTGGCCGTCGACCTGGACGACTGGCGGTTCGGTTCCCGCCCCACCGAGGGGCCCGAGGTCACCGTCCCCGGCCGGGCACTCGCCTACGTGATCTTCACATCCGGGTCGACCGGACGGCCGAAGGGGGCGATGATCCGGCACGAGGCGATCAGCGAACGCCTGCTGTGGCAGGTCGACGAGATCCTGGGCTTCGGCCACGACGACGCCTCGCTGTTCAAGGCTCCGCTGTCGTTCGACATCTCCATCAACGAGATCTTCCTGCCGCTGGTGAGCGGCGCCCGGCTCGTCGTGCTGCGGCCCGGCGGCGAACGCGACCCCCACCACCTGCTGAGCGTCATCGCCGAGCGGCGCGTCACCTTCACCTACCTGGTGTCGTCCATGCTCGACGTGCTGCTGGAGATGGCCGGCGACTCCGGACGGCTGGACAGCCTGCGGCACGTGTGGTGCGGGGGCGAGGTGCTGACCCCGGAACTGTACGAGCGGTTCCGCACCAGGCTCGACATCCCCCTGTACCACGGCTACGGCCCCGCCGAGACGACGATCGGCGTCTCGCACGTCATCTACCGGGGAGCCGCGGAACGGCTGTCGACCTCCATCGGCAAGGCCAACCCCAACACCCAGCTGTACGTCCTGGACGACGAGTTGCGCCCGGTCCCGGTCGGCGTCGGCGGCGAACTCTACGTGGGCGGCTTCCTGCTCGGGCGCGGGTACGCGGGCGCACCCGGCCTGACGGCCTCCCGGTTCGTCGCCAACCCCTTCGCCACCGACGGCTCCCGGCTCTACCGCACCGGTGACCTCGCCCGGTACGCCCCCGACGGGTCGCTGGACTTCCTCGGCAGGGCCGACAACCAGATCAAGATCCGCGGAATGCGGCTGGAGACGGAGGACGTCGAGGCCGGCCTCGCGGAGCACCCCCGCGTGCGGCACACCTGCGTCGTCGCCAGGAAGAACACGGCGGGCGGCACCTACCTCGTGGGGTACGTCATCCCGGCCGCCGGAAGCGAGGACCTGCGAGCCGACGAGGTCAGGGCCTGGGCGGGCGAGCACATGGTCGAGTACATGGTGCCCGCCCACATCGTCGTCATGAGCGAGTTCCCGCTCACCGCCAACGGCAAGCTCGACCGCAACGCCCTGCCCGAACCCGCGACGGACACCGGCGGGCTGAGCCGGCCCACGACCGAGAACGAGCGCGCCGTGTGCGCCGCTGTCGCGTCGGTGCTGCGGCTCGAAGAGGTCGGTGTCGAGCAGGACTTCTTCCAGCTCGGCGGGGACAGCATCCTCGCGATCTCGCTGCTGAGCGCGCTGCGCGACGTCGGCCTCCACGTCACGGCACGGCAGATCTTCACCCACAGCACCGTGGGAACGCTGGCGGCGGTCGCGAGCCGTGACGACGTCACCGCGGTGGACCACCGCGATGTCGCGACCGGGACCGTCGTGGGCTCGCCCATCGTGCAGTGGCTCGGCGAGACCACGGACGCGATCGACGGATTCGTCCAGTCGGTCGTACTGAACACGCCGGCGGACCTGACCGCCGGCACCCTCGACGCGGTCCTCACCGCCCTGGTCCGGCGGCACGACATGCTCCGCGCCGAGCTGGTGCGCGGGGAACGCTGGAGCTTCCGCATACCCGAGGCCGACCGGACCACCGCTCGCTGGCAGGAGAGCGACCGGCCGCTCGACGAGTGCGTCGCGCTCGCCACCGCCGGGCTCGACCCGACCGGAGGCGTGATGCTGCGGGCCGTCTGGCGCAGCGAGGCCCGGCAACTGGTACTGGTCGCGCACCACGTGGTGATCGACGGCGTGTCCTGGCGGGTCCTGATGGAGGACCTGCTCACGGCGTGGCGGCAGGTCACCTCGGGCTCGCCGATCGAACTGCCCCCGGTGGGCACGTCGTTCCGGCGCTGGACACAGTTGCTGGAGCGCGCGGCGTTCGACGCGGACAGTTCCTACTACCGCCGTAGCCTGCCGGGCGAGGACGAGCAGCTCGGCAGGCGCCCGCCGGCCGAGGCCGACACCGTCGCACGGGAGCGGCTGCACACGGTGTCGGTGGCCCCCGACGTCACGGCCGCGCTGCTGGGCGAGATCCCCGCGAAGTTCCACGCGGGCGTCAACGACGTCCTGCTGACCGCGCTCGCCGTCGCCCTCGCCCGATGGCGCCGCGACCTCGGCCAGGCGCAGACCTTCGCGCACATCGAACTCGAAGGCCATGGCCGTGAGGGACGGTTCGTGGCGGGCTCGGCCGGCTTCGAGCCCGAACTGTCCCGAACCGTGGGCTGGTTCACCACCCTGTTCCCGGTGACCGTGGACCCCGGCGCTACGGCCGACTTCACGGCGCCCGAGTACCTGACCGCCGCGCTGAAGGCGGTCAAGGAGGACCTCGCCGACGTACCGGACAACGGCGTCTCCTACGGTGCCCTTCGCCACCTCGCCCAGGTCGAGTTCGACGCGCCGGCACCGCAGGTCCTCTTCAACTACCTCGGCCGATTCGACGCGGGAGCCGCGGGGGACTGGCAACTCACGTATGCGACAGGCCAGTTGGGTGAGAAGCGCGACCCGAGGATGCGGCTGCCGCGCCCCCTGGAGTTCAACGCCATCGCCGAACCGGGCACCGGCGGCCAGTACGAACTCGTCACCACCGTCTCCTGGCCCGACGGCATGTTCACCGACGAGGACATCACGACCCTCGGCGAGTACTTCCGAACGGCCCTCACCGGCCTGGCCGCGCTCGACGAGGGCGGGCACTCGCCCAGCGACTTCGCCCTCGTCCCGCTCACCCAGACCGACGTCGACGAACTGGACGGCCCGGCACTGGCGGACATCCTGCCGCTGACCCCCTTGCAGGAGGGCCTGTACTTCCACTCGGTCTTCGACGACGACTCCGCGGGCGCCTACGTCGAACAGCAACTCCTGACGCTCCGGGGCGAGGTGGACGCCGACCGGCTCGCGGCGGCGGCCACCCGTCTGCTCGCGCTGTACCCGAACCTGGCCGCCCGGTTCGTGGCCCTCGCCGACGGCCGTGTGGTCTCCGTACTGGACAGCGGCGTGGAGGCGCCCTTCACCACCCTGGACCGCCCAGGGATCACCGACGCCGGGATACGCGAGTACGCCGAGGGCGACCGCCGCGCCGGGTTCGACCTGGCCACCGGCCCGCTCATGCGGTACACGCTCATCCGCACCGGCTCCGGCCGTGACGTCCTGGTGCAGACCGTGCACCACATCATCGCCGACGGCTGGTCGGTGCCGCCGATGCTCCGCGCGCTGCTGGCCGAGTACCACGCGCCCGGAACCGTGTACCCCGTCGGCGGCTTCCCCGACTACGTCAGCCGGCTCGCCGGGCGGGACGACGACGAGAGCGACCGTGTCTGGCACGAGCAACTCGCTCAACTGCCCGGCCCCTCCCTGGTCGCCGCGGAGCACACGCCGTCCGGCCGGTTCACCGACATCGCCCTGGCGCCGGGGAACGACATCGACGCCGCCGCCCGCTCGGCCGGCGTACCGCTGAGCGTCGCCGTGCACAGCGCCTGGGCGGTGACGCTGGGCGGCATCCTGCACAGCACGGACGTGGTGTTCGGCTCGACGGTGTCCGGCCGCGACGCCGACGTGCCCGGCATCGAGGACATGGTGGGTCTGTTCATCAACACCATTCCCGTACGGACCCGTTGGGACGGCACGACGACGGCGGGCGACCTGCTCGCCTCGGTGCGGGAGCACCAGAGCGCGGTGCTGCCGCACCAGCATGTCTCGCTGGCGAGGATCGGCCGCCAGGCCGGCTCCGGCTCCCTGTTCGACACCCTGGTGGTGTTCGACGTCGCCACCGACGTGGCGGCGCTGCGACGGGCCGGCGACACCCTCGGCGTCACCGACATCGTGAACGAGGGCGCGCCTCACTATCCGTTGACGCTGGTGGTGGAGCGTGCGCTCGACGGACGTGCGCGCTTCAATCTGATCCACGACGGTGAGTTGTTGCGGGAGGCGACCGCCCAGGCGATCCTGCGCACGTTCTCCTCGACGCTCACCGGTCTGCTCACCCGGCCGGACGCCCGGGTCGCCGACCTCGCACCCGAGCGCGACCGGCTGCCCGCGCGGATCGCTCCCACGACCCTGGGCGGACTGTTCGACACCGCCGCGCAACGCGACCCGGCGGCCACCGCCGTCACGCAGTGCGACCTGGACGGCGGCGGCCGGTCCCTGAGCTACGGCGAACTGGCCGAGGCGAAGAACCGACTGGCCTCGGCCCTGCGCACGGCCGGGGTCGGGCCGGGCAGGCGGGTCGCCGTCGCTGTCCCGCGCTCCGTCGAGCAGGTCGTCGCTCTGGTCGCGATCGTCAGCGCGGGCGGCGCGTATGTGCCGCTGGACCTGGCGTACCCCGATGAACGGCTGGAGTACATCCTCGCCGATGCCGCCCCCCAGGTCGTCCTCGTGGCTCCCGGGCAGCGGGACCGCTTCACGGAGCTGCTGACCGCGGCGGGTGTGCCGGCCCGGGTCCTCGTACAGGGGGACGAACTGCCGGTGGGGGACGGCGCCGAGCCCGAGGTGAGCGGGCACGACCCCGCCTATGTCATCTACACGTCCGGATCGACGGGCCGGCCCAAGGGCGTCGTCGTCCCGCACTCCAGTGTGGTCACGCTGCTCGCCAACACCCAGCCCGACATGGACTTCGGCCCGCACGACGTGTGGGTCCAGTTCCACTCCTTCTCCTTCGACTTCGCGGTCTGGGAGCTGTGGGGCGCGCTGGCGTACGGCGGCGAGCTGCTGGTGCCGGAGTACGGGCTGACCCGCTCCCCGGTCGACTTCCACCGGCTGGTCCGGGAGCGCGGGGTGAGCGTGCTCAACCAAACCCCCTCGGCCTTCCACCAGTTCATCGAGGCCGACCGGCACACCGGCGAGGCGCTCCCCGCACTGCGCCGGATCATCTTCGGAGGCGAGGCACTGGAACTCGGCCGGCTGCGCGGCTGGGTCGAGCGGCACGGCACCACGTCGCCGGAGCTGGTCAACATGTACGGCATCACGGAGACCACCGTCCACGTCACCCATCGGGTGCTCACCGACGAGGACTTCGCGCTCGGCGACGAGGTCAGCCCCATCGGCGGCGCCATCCCCGGTCTGGTCACCCACCTGCTCGACGACCGGCTGCGCCCCGTGCCGCCGGGACGGGTGGGTGCCATCTACGTCGCCGGCGACCAGGTGTCGCTCGGCTATCTGGGCAGGCCGGGGCTGACCGCCTCCCGGTTCGTGGCGAACCCGTTCGCCGCGGACGGCTCCCGCATGTACCACACGGGCGACCTCGCCCGCCGCACACTGGACGGTGAGCTGGAGTTCACCGGCCGAGCCGACGACCAGATCCAACTCAAGGGATTCCGGGTGGAGTTGGGCGAGGTGGAGTCGGCGGTCAGGGAACTCGACGGTGTGATCGACGTGGCCGTCACCGTGGCGGAGGGCGCCGACCACCTGGTCGCCCACGTCGTGGGCGGAGTGCCGCAGGACCTCACCGAGTCGCTGTCCGGAAAGCTGCCTGCGCACATGGTGCCGGGGCGGGTGCTGACGGTCGACGCGCTTCCGCTGACGGTCAACGGCAAGCTCGACCGCAAGGCCCTGGCGAAGCGCTCCGCGGAGACTGCCGCCACGTCGGCAACGTCGCCCGCGGGGGGCAGTGAGTCCGCGCTCGCGACCCTCGTCGCCCTCTTCACCGAGACCCTGCCCGGCACCGAGGTGGACGCCGACACCGACTTCTTCCGCGCCGGAGGCGACAGCATCGTCGCCATCACCGTCATCAACCGGGCCAGGGCACTGGGTATCGCGATCGCACCCCGGGACGTGTTCCTGCTCAGGACTCCCCGCGCGCTCGCCGGGCACCTCGCGACGAGCGCCCCGCAGGCTGCCGTACCCGCCCCCGCCCCTCGTGCGGACGGCCCGCTGCCTCTGACACCGATCATCCTGCGCCGGCGCCAACTGGGCGGGTCCCTCACCCGGTTCGCCCAGGCAAGAACGCTGCCGACCCCCGAGGCCGCCGGCCTCGCCGACGTCGAGCGGGCCGCGAACGCCGTCGTCGCCGCCCACCCCGCCCTCCGGCTCCGGCTGCGCATCGAGCACGGCGTGTGGGCCCTGCGCACCGAAGCCCACCGCGACGTCAGCGTCGTACGGCCGGACACGTCCGATCCCACGACGGCGGCGAACGAGGCCGCCGGACGCCTCGACCCCGAGTCCGGCGAGGTCATCGGTTTCGCGTGGCTGGAGCCGACCCGGACCCTGGTCGTCACCGTGCACCATCTCGCCGTCGACTCGGTGTCCTGGCTGATCCTCCTGGAGGATCTGGCCGCCGCCCTGCGCGGGGAGCCCCTGGCGCCACCGACCACCTCCTACGCCGAGTACGCCGAGGCGCTGGCGCTCCACGCGCCCCGAGCGATCGACGGCCTCGCGCACTGGATCACCGCACTCGCGGCGCCCCCGCTGCTGCCCGCCGTCGAAGGACTCCGTGAGACGACGGTCGTCCTGGCGCCCGAGGTCAGTGACCGTGTGACCCGGACCGCGCCCGCCGCGCTCGGCGTCGGCCTCACCGAGTTGCTGTGCGGCGCCCTGCGCACCGCACTGACCCGCATCCAGCGGGCGCCCACCGACCTCACGATCGAACTGGAGCGGCACGGCCGGGTCCCGGCCCTGGAGCACCACGACTACACCCGCACCGTCGGCTGGTTCACCTCCATCGCGCCCGTACGGCTCACCGCACACACCGACCCGGTGGCGGCGGCCCGTGAGCTCGCGGAACGTCAGCCGGACGAGCGCGCACACGTCGCCTACGGACAGCTCCGATACCTCGACCCGCAGACGGCCCCGCTGCTCACCGCCCGCCCGCAGGTGCTGTTCAACTACCTCGGCCGGGGCAGCGAATCCCGGGCGCTGCACATCACGGGCGGCGGCCAGAGCAGTCCGTACGCCGTCGAGGTCAACGCCTGGCTCGACGAGGCGACCGGAAGCCTGCACGCGGCCTTCACCCTCGCGGAGAGCGTCCCCGACGAGATCACCGAGCACTGGCTCGCCGCGGTGCACGGCGTGGCGGAAGCCTCCGCGACGGCCGAGCGCACGGCTCCGGTCACCCCGCTGCAGCGCGGCCTGTACTTCCAGGCACAGATGGCGGGTTCGGCCGGACACTACGTCGCGCAGAGCTGGTTCACCTTCGACCGGCGTCTGGACACCGGCGCACTCGCCGAGGCGATGGCGTACGTGATCGCCCGGCACCCGGTCGTGGGCGCCGGCTTCACCACCGACGAGAACGGCAACCCCGTCCAGACGCTCGCGTCCGGCCGCCGCGTGGGGATCCGTACGATCACCCTGTCCACGGAGCCGGAGGTCGAGGCCCTGCGCGCCCGCGACCGCGACACGGGATTCGACCCGGACGAGCCGCCGTTGATCCGGATGACCGTGGTGCGTCTGCCCGACGACCGCGACGGCCTGCTGCTCAGCTACCACCTGCTGCTGTGGGACGGCTGGTCCCGCGAGATCGTGCTCGGGGACTTGTTCGACGCCTATCAGGCCGTCCTCACGGGCACGTTGCCGGCCCCGGCCCCGGCCGCGCCCAGCTTCGAGGACCACGCCCGGGCGCTGGACGCCAAGGACGCCGCCGTATCGGAACGCTTCTGGGCCGGGCAGCTCGCCGGACTCCCCGGTCCGACCCTCCTCGCCGGACCCGCTCCGGCCCTCTCGGACGCCCTGCCACGCGCCCTCGTGCGCACGCTGTCGGCCGGGGAGTCGGACCTGCTGCGGGAAGCGGCCAAGGTGCACGGCGTCACGCTGAACTCGGTGCTGAGCGGCGGGTTCGGCCTGCTGCTGGGCGGCCGCACGGGCCGCAGCGACGCCGTGTTCGGCGTGACGGTCTCCGGCCGGGAGGGCGAGGGGCTGTCCGGCATCGTCGGCGTGCTGCTCAACACCGTGCCCATGTGGACGCGGGCCCGGCCGGACGACACGGTCCGCGAGTACCTGTCGGCCGTACAGACGGCCAGGGTCGAGGCGATGGAGCACGAGCACCTGGGGCTCGGCGAGATCCAGCGGGCCAGTGGGCACGACATACTGTTCGACAACCTGTTCGTCCTCCAGAACTTCCTGGACATGGACGCGTTCGCCGAGATGAACGCCCGGCACGGCATCACCTCGGTACAGGCCGACGACTCCACCCACTATCCGTTCACGTGGGTCGTCACACCCGGGGACCGCCTCACGGTCAAGCTGGAGTACCGCGACGAGGACGACGCGAACGCCCGCCGCCTCCTCGACGACTACCTGCGCGTACTCGAAGACCTGGCCCGGGCGACGGGACCGGTCGGGGCGTTGCCGGGTCCGGGGCCGCAGCCCGCGCCGGGCGGGCGTTCGGACGTCGGGACGGACACCGTCGTCGACCGGTTCGACCAGGCCGCGGACCGTGACCCGCAGCGGGTGGCGCTGGTCGCCCACGGCTCGACCATGACCTTCGCCGAACTGCGGGACCGCAGCAGGACGGTGGCCGGAGTGCTCGCCGCACGCGGTATCGGACCCGAGACCACCGTGGGGCTCGCGATCCCGCGCTCCCTCGACTGGGTGGCGGCACTGTTCGCCGTCCTGCGCGTCGGCGCCGCCTACGTGCCGCTGGAGCTGGACCACCCGGACGACCGGATCGCCGCGATCGTCGCGGACGCCCGCCCGGACGTGATCCTCACGGTGAGCGCCGTGTCTCCCCGGCTGACGGGCGAGCTGATCGAGCTGGACCGCCCCCTGCCGGACGCGGAGCCGTATCGGACGTTCACGCCGGACGACCCCGACCGCCTGCGGCACCCCGCGTACACGATCTACACCTCAGGATCGACCGGGAAGCCCAAGGGCGTCGTGACCGAGTACGCCGGGCTCACCAACATGCTGATCAACCACCGGCGCCGGATCTTCGAACCGGTCCTGGCCGAGCACGGGCACCGGGTCTTCCGGATCGCCCACACCGTGTCGTTCGCGTTCGACATGTCCTGGGAGGAACTGCTGTGGCTCGCCGACGGGCACGAAGTGCACATCTGCGACGAGGAGTTGCGCCGTGACGCCCCCCGGCTGGTCGAGTACTGCCTGGAACACGGCATCGACGTCGTCAATGTGACACCGACCTACGCTCAGCAACTGGTCGCCGAGGGGCTGCTGGACGACCCCGAGAGGCGTCCGCCGCTGGTGCTCCTCGGCGGCGAGGCCGTCACCCCCGCACTGTGGCTGCGGCTCGCGGGGACCGAGGGGACGGTCGGCTACAACCTGTACGGACCCACCGAGTACACCATCAACACCCTGGGCGTCGGCACCTTCGAGTGCGAGGACCCCGTGGTGGGAGTGGCCATCGACAACACCGACGTGTACGTGCTGGACCCGTGGCTGCGGCCCCTGCCGGACGGCGTCCCCGGGGAGCTGTACGTCTCGGGCATCGGCATCGCGCGCGGCTACCTCGGGCAGCCGGGCCAGACCGGGCACCGCTTCGTCGCGTGCCCCTTCGGCGAGCCCGGCGAGCGCATGTACCGCACCGGGGACCTGGTGCTCCGGCGCCCCGACGGCAACCTGACCTACCTCGGACGCACCGACCAGCAGGTCAAGATCCGGGGGCACCGGGTCGAACTCGGCGAGGTCGAGGCCGTGTTCGCGGCGCACCCGGCGGTGCGGTTCGTCGCCGCCGTCGCCCAGCCCGATCCACAGGTCGACGGGGCGTACCGGCTGGCCGCCTACCTCGTGCTGGACGGCGCGGACCTGGCGGCGGTGGCCGCCGAGGTGGGTGCCGGGCTGCCGGACTTCCTGCGGCCGACGCACTACGCCCAGGTCGACAGCATCCCGCTCACGGTGAACGGGAAGGCTGACACGAAGGCGTTGCCGGAGGCCAAGCCGCTCGGCGCGCTGACCACGGCGGGGGAGCGAGGGCCCGAGACCGAGACCGAGACCGTGGTCTGCGAGTACTTCGCCGAAGCACTGGACCTGGACGACGACGAGGTGAGCGCGGTGAGCGACTTCGTGTCCCTGGGAGGACACTCCATGCTGGCGGTACGCCTGATCGGACTGCTCCGCCGCGAGTACGGTCCGGTGATCACGATCCGAGACCTGTTCACCCTGCGCACCCCGGAAGCGATTGCCCACCACCTCGATGACAACTCCTGACACGCGGCGGCCCAGGCCCGCCTCCGGCATCCTCCGGACCGCTCTGCGCCGCAACCGCGGCGCCATGATCTGGGGCACCGTCCTCATGGGCCTGTACCAGGCGGGCGAGACCGCGTTCCCGATCGCCCTCGGCCTGATCGTCGAGCACACCCTGCGCAACCGGAGCCTCGGTTCGCTCGGGCTGTCCATCGCCGTGCTCGCCGTGATCATCACGACCGTCTCGCTGTCGTGGCGGTTCGGGATGCGCATCCTCCAGAAGGCCAACACGACCGAGGCGCACCGCTGGCGGGTGAAGGTGGCGGCCTGCGGACTCCGGCCGGTGGCCAGGGACACCGGCCTCAAGTCCGGCGAGATCCTGACCATCGCGACCGAGGACGCCGACCAGACGGCCGACATCATCGAGGTGGTGCCCCTGCTGATCAGCTCGCTGGTCGCGGTGGTCGTCGCGGCGGTCGCGCTGGGCCTGGCCGACATCCGGCTCGGCCTGCTGGTGATCGTGGGCACCGCCGCGATCATGTCGGTCCTGAGTGTGCTGTCCAGGCGGATCGGGTCCAGCACCCAGGAACAGCAGGCCCGGGTGGCGCGGGCCGGTGCCAAGGTCGCCGACCTCATCACCGGCCTGCGCCCGCTGCACGGCTTCGGCGGCAACCACGCCGCGTTCCGCTCCTACCGCAACGTCAGCACGGAGGCGAAGCTCCAGGCCGTCACCGTCGCCAAGGTCAACGGCGCGTACGCGGGCACCGCGCTGGCCCTGAACGCGGTCCTGGCCGGCGCCGTGACCCTGACGGCCGGCTGGCTGGCCTTCGACGGGCGGATCAACATCGGGGAACTCGTCATGGCCGTGGGTCTGGCGCAGTTCATCATGGAACCGCTCAGGCTGTTCTCGGAGATGCCGAAGTACGTGATGATCGCGCGGGCCTCGGCCGAGCGGATGGCGCTGGTCCTGAGCGCGCCGCCGGTCATGACGCCGGGATCGCAACACCCGTCCGCGAGCGGGAACCTGGAGGTCGACTGCGTCCGGTACGGGACATTGCGCGACCTGAAGTTCACGGTGGCCCAGGGGGAGTTGGTGGCGATCGCCGCCTACCAGCCGCGCGCGGCGGCCGACCTCGCGTCGGTCCTGGCGGTGAACGTCCCGCCCGACGCGTACGAGGGCGCGGTGCGGGTCGGCGGGCGGGAACTCGGGGAACTGTCGGTCGAGGCGGTCCGCGCGCACATGCTGGTGAACCCGTACGACGGCGAGATCTTCGCCGGCACGCTCCGCACGAACATCGACCCCTCGGGCACCAGCCGGACCGTCCCCGAGGCCGTCGAGGCGTCCATGCTGACGGACGTCGTCGCCCTCCACCGGGACGGACTCGACCACGGTGTCCGCGACCGAGGCGCCAACCTGTCGGGCGGGCAACGCCAACGGCTCTCCCTGGCACGGGCGTTGGCCGCCGACAGCGAGGTCCTGGTGCTGCACGATCCGACGACCGCCGTCGACGCGGTCACCGAACAGCTCATCGCCCGCAATGTGGCGAAGCTGCGCCGGGGCCGCACCACCGTCGTGATCACCAGCAGCCCGGCCCTGCTGGACGTCGCCGACCGGGTCCTCGTCCTCGACGAAGGGGTCGTCACGGCGGCGGACACGCATCGGAACCTGCTGGCCGACGACGCGGACTACTGCCTGGCCGTGGCTCGGTGACGCGCCGGCCGAGGGCCCAGGCGACATCCCTGAGCAGGGCGTGCCGCCAGCCCGCCCGGTCGTGGCCGGCGGCCGAGCGCGAGACCCGTACGGTCGCGCCGGCCTGTTGGGTGAGCAGCTCGGTCCGCTCGCAGTGGGGGAGCATCCGTGTCTCGTGCTCCCCGACGTCGAACGCGATGCGCAGTCGCGACAGTTCCGGGCGCTCCAGCAGACGCGCGGCGATGCCGCCGCCGACGGGACCGCTCATGGGGTCCGCCAGGTCCATGGCCCCGGGCGTCCACCAGAAGGACCCCGACTGGCAGGCGACCCGGGACACCAGATCCGGGAACTCCAAGGCCGCGTACAGCGCGCTGAGCCCGCCGAGGCTCTGTCCCGCGACCACCAGCCGGCCGAGGTCGGCGGGTACGCCGGACTCCGCCACCAGCGGCAGCAGTTCGTCACGGACCGCCTCCCACAGTGCGGGCCGGCACGCGAACTCGGCCGCCCTGTCCTTGGCAGGCAGGAAGACGAGGGTGACCGGCGGCATGTCGCCGGCGGCCACGGCCGAGTCGAAGGCGGTCATGGCCGGGTGCAGGTACAGCCAGTCGTCGCCGTCGAGGAGCAGGACCACCGGCCCACCGCCACCCGCGGGGTGGACCCGTACGGTACGCCGCCCGCCGAGCCGTTCACCGGCCCAGCGGATGCGGGTGCGGGGCAGGGGCAGGACGGCATCGGTGCCGGGGCCGACGACGGGCCAGTGCGGCTGGGGCGGGGCGTCCGGCGTCGCGGCGATCGACCGGTCACCGCCCGCGCCCACCGGGTTGAGCGGATCGGCGTACGCCGCGTCGCCCACGAGGAGCTGGTAGGTCACCCGCAGCCGCGCGGGCATGCGCACCTCTGCGTACCAGCAGTCCGTGTCGCGCCATCGGCGCAGGGGTACCGGCTCCGACCAGCTCTCGAAGCCGATGCTCGCCGCGGGCCCCCGCCACAGGAACAGGGTTGCCCAGCCGCCGCCCTCGGCAGGTACGGACACGGGTGCGCGGGCAGCCGCCCAGAACGCGTCGGTGCCCGGCCTGCCGGGCAGCCCGAACTCGGCGAAGGCGTTCTCCGTGTCGGCCGTGACCGGGGGCATGAACGTCTCCTTGTGAGAGGGGAGCGGCGAAGGCTAAGCTTCTGTCAATTAGGCCAGGCTAACCTAATGTTGACGTTCCGAGGAGGCAGTCGGCATGAGCACCAACCCCTTCGACGACAACGAAGGCCGCTTCCTGGTCCTGGTGAACGACGAGGGCCAGCACTCCCTCTGGCCGTCCTTCGCCAAGGTGCCCGGAGGCTGGACCACCGTCTTCGACGAGAACACCCGAGAGGCGTGCCTGGAGTACATCGAGTCCCACTGGACCGATCTGCGCCCCCGTTCCCTGTCGGCCTAGGCGGGCAGGTTCACCTCGCCCAGTACCTCGCGCGCGACGTCCAGGGCCGCGTCCCGGTCGGCCGGCACCAGCCCGATGCGGGTGCGCCGGTCGAGCAGGTCCGCCTCGTCCAGGGCGCCCTCGTGGCGTACGGCCCACAGGAGTTCGGCGCCGGTGACGGGGTGGCCCGCGAGCACGGGTTCGGCGAGACGGGGGTCCTGTGCGCCGAGCGCCCGGACGGCCGGTGCCTCGCTGCCGTAGCGCTGGACCAGTCGGCTCGGCGCGCGCAGCGAGCCGAGAGCGTCCGGTGACGCGGCGCCGACGAGGGGCAGGGAGGCGGTGGGGGAGGGGCCGGCCGTGAGCCGGTGCGTGGCGACGGCGGCGTCGACGGCGTCCTCGGCCATGCGCCGGTAGGTGGTGAGCTTGCCGCCGACCACCGTGGTCACGCCCTCCGACGAGGTGAGGACCGCGTGCCGACGGGAGATGTCGGAGGTCCGCGGCGCCCCGGCCCCGCCCGTCGGCGCGGTGTCGAGCAGGGGGCGCAGACCGGCGAAGGCGCCGACGACGTCGTCACGCCGCACCGGCACGTCCAGGACCGAGCCCAGGACGTCCAGCAGAAAGCCGATGTCGGTCTCGGGGACTTCGGGCACGTCCGGGACGTCGCCCTCGACGGGCTCGTCGGTGAGGCCGACGTAGACCCGGCCGTCGCCCTGCGGCAGGACGAGGACAAAACGGTTGGTCTCGCCGGGGACCGGCACGTGCAGCCCCGCGGGCAGCGGGCCGAGGTGGTCGGAGCGCAGCACGAGGTGGGTGCCGCGCGAGGGGCGGATCCGGATGCCGTCCACCAGGCCGTCCGCCCAGACGCCGGATGCGTTGATCACGGCGCGGGCCCTGATCTCACCCTCCTCGCCGGTGAGTTCGTCGCGGACGCGGGCGCCGGACGCGGTGAGCTCCAGCGCCCTGACGCGGGTGAGGATCCGGGCGCCGTGTGCGGCGGCGGTGCGGGCGATCGCCGTCACCAGCCGGGCGTCGTCGGTGAGCCGGCCGTCCCAGGACAGCAGACCGCCGCGCAGGCCCTGGGTGCGCAGGGCGGGGGCGAGGTGCCGGGTCTCCACCGTGGACAGGCGGCGCGGGGCCGGCAGGGTGGCGCGGGCCGTGCGCGCCGCCAGACGCAGGGCGTCACCGGCCCGGAACCCGGCCCAGGCGAGGGTGGACTGGGCGCGGGACACGAGCGGCGTCAACGGCAGCACGAACGGCTGGGCCCGCACCAGATGCGGAGCCGTGCGCTCCATCAGCACCCCGCGCTCGACCGCGCTCTCGTGGGCAACGTCGAGCTGGGCGGAGGCGAGGTAGCGCAGCCCGCCGTGGATCAGCTTGCTGCTGAAGCGCGAGGTGCCGAAGGCCAGGTCATGGGCGTCGACGGCGGCCACCGAAAGGCCCCGGGCGGCGGCGTCCAGGGCGACCCCGGCGCCTGTCGCGCCCAGGCCGACGACCAGGACGTCCACGACCGGGCCGCCGACGGTCTCGGTGAGTTCGCGCGAGCGCCGCGCGGCGGACAGCGACGATCCGGGGGCCGGGTCAGTGGCAGGGGTCATGGCGTGAGGGTCCTCTCCAGGATGCTGCGCAGTTCCGCCAGGAAGGCGTCGCTGCCCAGGTCGGCGTCGTCCTCGTCGGTCATGGTCCGCAGGGACAGGGTGAAGGACTGGACGATCAGCAGCAGGGACCGCGCCTGCCGCTCCACATGGCCCGCGCGCACCGAGCCGTCGGCGTGGCCCTCCCGTACGGCGTCCGCGAGCAGGGCTAGCAGGGCCATCTGGCTCGCGCCCCGGCGGTCGAGGACGTAGGGCAGGAGCAGTTCGGGATCGACGTCCACGATCTTCTGGAAGAGCGGGTGGGCGCGGAAGGTCCGCACTCCGGCCACCAGTCCCTCGACCATCAGATCGCGGGTGGTCGTCCCGGGCCGCCGTTCGGGCATGGCCCCCGTGGCGACGGCGACCCACTCGCGGGTCATCAAGTCCCCCACCAGTGAGCGCACATCGGGCCAGCGCCGGTACAGCGTCATCCGGGAGACGCCCGCGCGGCGGGCCACGTCGGTCAGCGTCGTACGGCGGACTCCGACGGCCAGGACACAGTCGCGCACCGCGTCGAGCACCGCGTCGCTGTCCGAGTGGTTGTGACGAATAGGCGTCATGTGTCACAGTGTAACGCCTGCGAGGCCGTCCGGGACACGGCATCGCTCGAAATCGACCGGTGAGGACGACAGTCATGGACATGCTGTGGAGCGGCTGGGGCGACCCGGCCAAGGCGGCGCCGCTGCCCGAGACCGTGATCGGCCTGCTGCGCGATCTGCTCGGAGTCAAGCCGCGCACCGCCGGGCCGGTCGCCCTGGAGGACATCGCCGTACCCCAGCCGGGACTCGAACCCGCCGCGCACCGGGCCCTGTCCGCCGCGGTCGGCGGCGAGGAGCACGTCCGCACCGACGCCGGGACCCGCATCCGGCACACCCGCGGCAAGTCCACCCCCGACCTGCTGCGCATCCGCGACGGCGAGGTCGACGACGTTCCCGCGGCCGTCGTCCTGCCCGCCGACCACGACGACGTCCTCGCCGTGCTGCGCGCCTGCGCCGAACACGGCCTGGCCGTGGTCCCGTTCGGCGGCGGCACCTCCGTCGTCGGCGGCCTCGCCCCCTCCCGCCGCGGCGCCTTCGTCGCCCTGGACCTGCGCCGCATGGACGCGCTGCTCGCCGTCGACCCGGTCTCGCGCACCGCCACCCTGCAACCCGGACTGCGCGGGCCGCGGGCGGAGGCGCTGCTGGCCGAACACGGCTTCACCCTCGGCCACTTCCCCCAGTCCTTCGAGTGGGCGAGCATCGGCGGATTCGCCGCCGCCCGCTCCAGCGGCCAGGCGTCCGCCGGATACGGCCGCTTCGACGAGATGGTCCTCGGCCTGACCGTCGCCACCCCCGAGGGCACCATCGACACCGGCCGGGCACCGCGCTCGGCGGCCGGCCCCGACCTGCGCCAGCTCCTGCTCGGCTCGGAGGGCGCGTTCGGCGTCATCACCTCCGTGACCGTGCGTGTCCGGCCCGTCCCGCGCTCCCGTGTCTACGAGGGCTGGCGCTTCGCCTCCTTCGCGGAGGGCGCCGCCGCGCTGCGCCGCCTCGCCCAGGACGGACCGCGTCCGACGGTGCTGAGGCTGTCCGACGAGACCGAGACCCTGATCGGCCTCGCCCAGCCCGACGCCATCGGCGGCTCCGACGCCGCGCAGCAGTCCGCGGGCTGCATGGCGATCGCCGGGTACGAGGGCACGGACGAGGACGTCACTCACCGCAGCGAGCACGCCGCGGCGGTCCTGCGCGACTGCGGCGGCACCCCGCTCGGCGAGGAACCCGGCGAGCGCTGGTCGCACGGCCGCTACTCCGCCCCCTACCTCAGGGACTCCCTGCTGGACGCCGGGGCGTTCGTGGAGACCCTGGAGACCGCGACCTTCTGGTCACGCGTCCCCGAGCTGTACGCGTCCGTCCGCGACGCCCTCACCGCGACGCTCACCGAGGCCGGCACCCCGCCGCTGGTCATGTGTCACATCTCCCACGTCTACGAGAACGGTGCCTCGCTGTACTTCACCGTCGTCTCGGCGCAGGGCGAGGACGCGGTCGCACACTGGGAGAAGGCCAAGCACGCCGCCAACGAGGCGATCCTCGGCGCGGGCGGCACCATCAGCCACCATCACGGTGTCGGCACCGACCACCGCGACTGGTACGTCCGCGAGGCGGGCCCCCTGGGCATCGAGGCGCTGCGTGCCGTCAAGCGGCGGCTGGACCCGGCAGGACTGCTCAACCCCGGCGTCCTCCTGCCGCTCGACTGAGCTCGGTCGTCCCGTCCGGCTGCTTCGACGACGAGAGCCTCGTCGACGCTCCGGCCCACCCGCCGTCCACGGCGCCCGGCACCCTTGCTGCACCGGGCTCCGGCGCCCGCTCCGCCCCGCCCTCGCTCACCCTCACCCCGGCCCGCCTCCGGCAGCTCCCTCCCGTCGGCCCGAAAGGCACACCGATGCGACAGTTCACCGCCATCGTCAACCCCACGGCGGGCGGATCCGCCTCCGCGGCCGCGCTGCTCGAAGTGGCCCGGCCGCTGCGGGACGCCGGGGCCGACCTGGAGACCCAGTACAGCCGCAGCCTGGCCCACGCCCGGGAGCTGGCCAGGGACGCCGGAGAGCGGGGGCGGGTGGTGCTCGCCGTCGGCGGCGACGGAATGGCCGGCGGCATCGGGGGTGCCCTCAGCGGCACCGAGATGGTGCTGGGCCTGGTCCCGGCCGGCCGAGGCAACGACTTCGCCCGGGCCCTCGGACTGCCCACCGACCCGGCCGCACTGGCCGAGGTACTGCTCCGCCACGAGCCCCGGAAGGTCGACACCATCGAGGTCGAGTCGGCCGTGCACGACCGCACGGTGGTCCTCGGCAGCGTGTACGCCGGCGTCGACGCGCTCGCCAACCGCCACGCCAACAACGCCACCCTGCTGCGCGGCGCCGCCTCCTACTACGCGGGCGGCCTGCGCGCCGTCACGACCTGGCGTGCCGCGCGCTACCGGGTCACCGTCGACGGCCGGGAGCACCTGCACATCGGCTACACGGTCGTGGCCGCCAACTCCGGCTACTACGGCTCGGGTCGGCTGATCGCGCCCGACGCCCGTGTGGACGACGGCCTGCTGGAGGTCGTGATGATCCGCGAGGCCCCGCGCCGGCTGTTCTTCGCCCTGATGAACGACCTCAGGACGGGCGCTCATGTCCACCGCCCCCAGGTCGAGATACTGCGGGGCAAGGAGATCCGCATCTCGGCCGACCGCGACGTGCCCTACGGCGCCGACGGCGAGGTCGAGGCGAACCTCCCGGTCACGCTCAGAGTCCTGCCGGAAGCGCTGCGTGTTCTGTGCTGAGGCGTCCGGTGCCGAGATGTCCCGCGATCATCCGCCGTCCAGCGGCATCCGCTGCCGGGCGGCCCTGAGCTGCTCGGCGGCGCCGCCGCGGTCGGCCTCGTCGTGGATGAGCAGGGAGAGCAGCGCGGCCACGGGCAGCCCGGCCTCGGCGGGGTGCCGCAGCAGCTTGCCCGGTTCGATCCGGTAGATGTTGGTCCGGCCCTCGCGGACGTGGGACAGATAACCGTCCCGCTCCAGCTCCGAAATGATCTTCTGGACGGCCCGTTCGGTGAGCCGGCAGTGCGCCGCGATATGGCGGATCCGGACGTTCGAGTCGTCGGCGATCGTCGCGAGTACGCGCGCGTGGTTGGTGAGAAATGTCCATCCGGTGTGCGGCTCAGGGACTCCGTCCATGTACCAACAGTACGGCTGCGGGTTCACGTATACAAATACACGCACTGGATTTCATGTATCTATTGACGTGTTCGCTGGTTCGGGTCACTCTGGTGCAGAGATGCGGGGTACCTGAGGAGAGGCGGACATGTCCGAGCTCACTTCCGCTGTGCCGGGTCCTGACGGTGACCGGGTCGGTGTGGAGGTACGCGGAGAACTCGACCTCGACACCGGCGAGCGGCTGCGCGGCGCCCTGCGTGAGGCACTGCGTCGCTCGGCCCGAGGTGTCGATCTCGACCTGAAGGGCGTCACGTTCTGCGACTGTGCCGCCCTCAACATCCTGCTCGCCCTGCGCCTGCGAGCGCTCAAGCAGGGCAAGACGGTCGTGATCCGCGCCAGTGGTGCGGCCGTCGACCGGCTCCTCGCCCTGACCCGGACGCGAGAGCTGTTCGCCGCTCCCGATGCCGACGGACAGGACCCGGCGGCGCGGGAGGGGCGCGGAGCGGCGCAGGTGTCCGAGGACTTCGTGGAGGACCTGCGGATCGAGGTCGCCCAACTGCGCCGGGCGATGCAGACCCGGCCCACCATCGACCTGGCCCGCGGCATCCTCATGGCCTCCTTCGGCCTGAGCTCCGAGGACGCCTGGACGGTGCTGGTCGAGGCATCCCAGAACACCAACACCAAGCTGCACACCCTCGCCGGGGACCTGGTCACCGCCGTGCACGGCGACCCGCTGCCCGAAGCGGTGCGGGAGCAGCTGTCGTCCGCGGTCGCCAAGGTCGACTCCGCAGGTTCCGCCCGCTCCGTCGTCGGAGCGTCGCGGTTGCGTTGATCGGCGGCGCGGCGGCAGGGTTCGGCATGTGCCTACTTTGCTGATCGTCCATCACACCCCCTCGCCCAACTGCCAGGCCATGCTCGAAGCCGTCGTCTCCGGTGCGACCGCGCCCGAGATCGAGGGCGTCGACGTCGTGCGGCGGGCGGCCCTGTCGGCCACCGCGTCCGACGTGCTCGACGCCGACGCGTACCTGCTGGGCACCCCCGCGAACCTCGGCTACGTCTCGGGCGCTCTCAAGCACTTCTTCGACCAGATCTACTACCCGTGCCTTGACGCGACCCGCGGCCGCCCCTTTGGCTACTACGTGCACGGCGGCAGCGACGTGACCGGCGCCGTGCGGGCCGTCGACTCCATCACGACCGGCCTGGCCTGGCAGCGCGCCGCGCAGCCCGTGACGGTGACCGGTGAGCCCGGCAGGGCCGACATCGAGGCCTGCTGGGAACTGGGCGCGGCGCTCGCCGCCGGACTGATGGACTGAGCAGGGCCCCGCGCCGCTCGGGATTCGGTTCGAACACCCTTGCTCGGACGAGGTTTACGCGGCTCATAAGATATTTCTGAGAATTCCTGAGGCGGTTGAACACTGAGCCGTCGGCCTCCGTATAGGACCGGGGGATTTACATGCCCTGACCGACCACGAGGCGTAGGAGTACTTCCTTGGGACGCAGCACGCGAAGACGCCCAACGGGCGCACGGCGCGCGACCTTTGCAGCGGTCGCGCTGATGTTGGGCGGCGGCGGCCTCGTTGGGGCCAACGTCTATGCCTCGGCGACCGAAGACGGCGGAGCGGACTCCGCCGAGACGTTGTCCTCCCCGGCCGGCACGATCGACTGCCCGGACGTCGGCGACAAACTGACGGATGTGCCGGAGGACGCCAAGGAGGACGTCGCGAAGGAGCTGGCCCTCCTGGACCAGCAGACAGCCGACGCCTACCAGCGGTTGACGGATGCGGCGCAGGCGATCCAGCAGGACCCCGGCTTCGCCGACAACGCCATCATGAAGCCGCTGAAGGAGAAGCGCGGCGCGACGATCGAGCGGATCGTCATCGCCGTGGACCGCACGGGGGACCGGCCCGAGGGCCTGGACGGCCTCGCCGACTGCACCCTGCGCGCCCCCGAGGCCGGCAGCGGTGACCAGACGAACGGCGCCGACGGCGGGGGCGACGCCCAGGACAACGGCGGCGACAACCAGAACGGCGCCGACCAGGGCGGCGAAGAGCAGGGCGACGGCGGCCAGAACGCCGGCAACGGCGGACAGGCCGGCAACGGCCCCAACGCCGCGGACTACGAGGACATCAAGTCCGTGCAGCCGAACGTCCAGAAGCCGGCCCTGTCCCCGGACGCCTCCCGCGGCACCTTCGCCACCAGCTGCGGCGTCAACGAGAACGGCCTGTTCAACTCGGACAACATCATCGTGGCCCCCGGCGTCTCCAACGGCGCGCACCACTTCCACGACTACATCGGCAACCAGTCCAACGACGCCTTCGCGAGTGACGAGGACCTGGCGAACGCCGAGACGAGCTGTGTGAACCAGGGCGACAAGTCCACGTACTACTGGCCCGTGATCCGTCTCCAGAACGGCTCGCAGGAGCAGGACGCCAACTCGCCCGGCGGCGGCATCGAGGGCAACGCCGGTGAGATCGTCACCCCCAAGGAGGTGACGCTGGACTTCGTGGGCAACCCGCGCGGCAAGGTCACCGAGATGCCGCGGCTGCTGCGCATCATCACCGGTGACGCGAAGGCGTTCATCAACGGCACCGCGAACGCCAACGCCTCCTGGAGCTGCACCGGCTTCGAGGACCGGCAGCTGAAGGACAAGTACCCGCTGTGCCCGCAGGGCAGTGACGTGGTGCGCACCTTCAAGTTCCAGAGCTGCTGGGACGGGACGAACATCGACAGCGCCAACCACCGCACGCACGTGGCGTTCGCCGCGGCGGACGGCAGCTGCGCGAACGGCTTCAAGGCCATTCCGCAGCTGGTGCAGCGGATCGTCTACGACGTCAACGCGCCGAGCCTGCAGGACGGCGGCAAGACGACCCCGCTGTTCGCGGTGGACTCCTTCCCGGAGCAGCTGCACAAGCCCGTCACCGACCACGGCGACTTCATCAACGTCTTCGACGAGAAGCTGATGGGCGAGGTGGTCGACTGCATCAACGACGGCCGCAAGTGCGGTGTCGGCGCCGACGAGGGCAACGACCCGGGCCAGGAGGAGCCCACCGAGGCGCCCACCACGCCGCCGGCCGACGACGACAAGCCGGAGCCGGGCGACGGAGGCAACGAGCAGACGGACCCGCCGGCCGACGACGACCCGGCGACCGATGCCCCCGCCACCGAGGACCCGAAGACCGGGAAGCCGGCCACCGAGGCTCCCGCGAACGACGAGCCCGGTGACGACAAGCCCGCCACCGACCCGGCGAACGACGACAAGCCCACCATGTCCAGCACGGTGGCCCCCAAGTCGTCCGGAACCCCGGCGGCCGGCGCGGGCGACGACCAGGCGCAGGGTGGCTCGGGCGACGAGGAGAACGCGGGCGGTGCCGCGGCGCAGACCCAGCCTCCCGCCGAGGACACCGAGGACACCGAGGACAGCCTGGGCACCAAGCCGCAGGCGGTCGGCGGCAACCTGGCCGAGACGGGCGCCACCACGCTGTGGCCCGCCGCGGGCGGTGCCGTCCTCCTCATCGGCGGCTTCCTGGTGCTGATCCGCGCCAGGCGCAGCGCGCGATAGCGGTGACAACGCAACAAGGGAACGGCGCGTGAGGCGCTGACCTCCCGCAGGGGCCCGGACCGGTTCACCCGGTCCGGGCCCTTCGCGTTCCGCGGCTCCGGGGTGCCATGACGCCGGTCCTGACATCCTGGGCCGCATGGCGACGCTCAACGGAAAGCTCGTTTCCCCCGATGAACTGCTGTCCCTGGCCCTGGTCAACGTCGGCCACTTCACGACCATGCGGGTGGAGGACGGCGGCGTTCGCGGCCTGTCGCTGCACATGGAACGCCTCAGGAAGGACTGCGGGGCCGTGTGGGGTGCCGACCTCGACACCGGACGCGTCCGCGACTTCGTCCGCAGGGCCCTGGACGGACGGCCGAGGCCGTGCGTTGTCCGCGTGACCGTCTACGACCCCGGGGTCGACATGGCACACCTCGCGCAGGCCGGGGAGCCACAGGTCCTGGTCACCGTGCGCGGCGCCGGCGCGCTGCCGCCGGCTCCGCTGCGCGTCAGGAGCATGCCCTACGAGCGGGACCTGCCGGAGGTGAAGCACGTCGGCCTGTTCGGGTCCCTGCACACCCGGCGCGCCGCCCAACTCGCCGGGTTCGACGACGCCCTGTTCATCGGACGCGACGGACTCGTCAGCGAAGGCAGCACCTGGAACGTCGGATTCGTCGACCGGGACGGCACGGTGGTGTGGCCACAGGCTCCCGTACTGCCCGGGGTCACCATGGCCCTGCTCCGGCAGCGCGCCGCACACCGCACCGCCCCCCTCACCCTGGAACGGGCCAAGGGCATGGCAGCCGCGTTCGCCACCAGCACAGGCATCGGGGTGCGGGGCGTCGCCGCGATCGACGCCACCGAATTGCCCACGGAACACCCCGTCCTGGACCGGCTGCGCGAGACCTACCTGGCCGTGCCCGTCGAGAGCCTCTAGTCCACGATCGCGCCGCAGGAGATGTTCACGTCCGTCGCGGTGAGCGTGCGGGCCCGGTCGGAGGCGACGAAGGCGGCCATGTCGCCGACGTCTGCGAGGGTCGCGGTCCGGCCGAGCCGGGTCGCGTCGACCAGGCTGTCGACGATGCCCTCCGCGCCGGGGAACTCCGTGGGCAGGGATTCCGGCACGCCGCCGGACTTCAGCGTCACGACCCGGATGCCGTGCGGGCCCAGCTCGATCGCCCACTGGCGGCGCAGCCCCTCCAGCGCGTCCGGAGCGATCTTGAAACGGCCGAGGCCGGGCAGGGTCTGCGTCCCACCGCCACCGAAGGCGAGGATCACACCCGTGCCCCGCGCGGTCATGTGGCGGGCCGCTGCCCGGGTCGTCAGGAACTGCGACCGCGTCGCCGTCACGATGGGCTGGAGGAAGTCCGCCTGTGAGATCTCCATCAGCGGTTGCTGGACGTCGCCGTAGCCGATGGCGTCGAACGAGACGTCGATCCGCCCCGCGCGCGCGGCGACACCGTCGACGAAGGCGTCCACCGCGGCCTCGTCCCCCGCGTCGACCACGGCCGTCTCCGCGGCCCCGCCCGCGGCACGGATCTCCTCGGCGACCTTGTCGAGCGGCCCGGCGGTCCGTCCGGCGAGGAAGGCGCGCGCCCCCTCACGGGCGAAGGCGCGTGCCGCCGCCCCGCCGATGGAGCCACCCGCGCCGTACACCACCGCGACCTTGTCCTCGAGCAACATGATCGATCTCCGTTCCGATCGGCTGTCGGCAGGCCGGCCGCGCGGTGCGGCCCCGGCCCTCTCATCCGATACGTCGGGGCCGGCTTCCGGAATTCGACACACGTGAGCGGATCAGGGAGTGGGGATGCCTGCGGGGCGCGCCGGACGGCCGAGCCGGACCGGGACGCCGGGGGAGTACAGCACGCTGGCCGGGGCGCCGCTCGGGGCCGGCAGTCCGGCCGCCGTGATCAGGTTCTCCTTGCAGGTCAGCAGCTCGGCGCGGTACAGCGGCCACCGGGGGTGGTGATTGGGCAGGAACGCCAGCGGTTCGGGCTCGCCGAAGAAGGCGTTGTGCATGCCCCAGCGCGCGGTGAGGAAGTGCTCCAGCTCGGTGGGCTCCTCGATGCGTTCGCCGGTGCGCACGCTGATGCGGCTGTACGCGCCGCGCGGCCCCGGCCAGCGGCGGGAACTCGTGTAGGTGACGGTGTCGCCGGCCTGCCGGACGGTCATCCGGGACCAGAGGTAGGGCAGCCGGAAGCCGACGCGCCCCATCACGACCGGGATCAGTCGCGAGGCGTCCATCGACCGGAACACGACCCCGCGCCGCCCGTGCCCGTCCACCGAGTACAGCCGCACATTGGTCTCCGGGAAGGTCCCGAGATACGGCACCCCGGGCATCCGCAGCCAGCCCACCCGGTGCATCCGGAAGGCGACCAGCCCGACGTAGGTGACCCCGTCGTGGGTGTCCGCGACGGTGCCCCGCGGCAGCAGCGCCGTCACCGCTTCGGGGTCGACCGCCCAGTGGATGAAGGCGAGGTCCAGCCACTCCTGGGTGAGGAGCGCAGTACGTATACGGGCGGGGGCGTCCGGCGTGACGGGCGTGGGTTTCGGCACGATGCCAGGATGACAGAGCCGACTCCGCCGTCGGTGGAGCCCCAGGTCAGCGGTAGCGTGCGGTGACTGCGGCGAGGTACCCGCGCAGCATGATCCGGGCCTCGTCGAGCAGACCCGGATCACCCTCGGGGTCCCGGCGGAACGCCTCCTGGGCGAGAGCGTCGGCTGCGAGGACCGCGGCATGGCAGGCGTCGGCGAGCGCCTCGGTGTCGTGGGCGAGGCCGAGCGCCGGCAGGATGTGCCGGATGCCCTCCGCCATCCGCCGCTTGTGCTCGCGGTCGGCCGTGCGGATCTGCTCGGTGAGGCTGCTGCCGAACCACAGGGCCCGGAAGCCGTGCTCGGTGCGGTAGATCGCGGCGTAGGTGTCGATCAGTACGCCGACGGGGTCCTCCCACCGCTCGGTCGTCGACGCCCGGACGAGATCGTCCATGGTCGTCTCCAGCCGGGCGAAGTATCCCGCCGCGAGAGCGTCGACGATGGCGTCCCGGTCGGGGAGGTACTGGTACAGCGAACCGACCGAGACCTCGGCCTCCGCGGCGATCCGGGTCGTCGTCAGCGCCTGCGCCCCCTCGCGTATCAGGACGCGCTCGGCCGCCTGGAGGACCCGGGCGAGCCGGGCCTTGCTGCGTGCCTGCTGGGGTGTGCGGCGCAGCGGGACCTGCCAGGTGCCGCCGGGATCCGGGGTCGGATCGCCCATGTGCGGCCTCCGAATGTGAACGTGACTTTGATTCAGCTTTAGGCTAGCGTCGCGTGCATGACAGGCTCAAGCTCGGTGCCGGGTCAGGAGCGCGTGGCCGTGGCCGAGGCGTGTCGTCGGCTGGGGGCGGAGGGCCTGCTCATCGGCACGGCCGGCAACGTCAGCACACGCGTCGACGACCGGGTCGCGATCACCGCCACCGGCGCGGTGCTCGCCGAACTCACGCCGGACCAGGTGACCGTGGTCGACCTCGACGGCACCGTCGTGGCCGGGACCCTCGAACCCACCTCCGAACTCGACCTCCACCTCGGCGTCTACCGCCGCTACGGCACCGGCGCGGTCGTCCACACCCACGCCCCGATGGCGACCGCGCTGTCCTGCGTGCTCGACGAACTGCCCTGCATCCACTACCAGTTGCTCGCCCTCGGCGGCTCGGTGCGCGTCGCTCCGTACGCCACCTTCGGCACCCCCGAACTCGCCGAGTCCGTCCTGACGGCGCTGGACGGACGCAGCGCCGCACTGATGGCGAGCCACGGCGCCCTCACCCACGCCCCGACCCTGGGCCAGGCCGTCGAGCATGCGCTGCTGCTGGAGTGGGCCTGCGGTGTCTACCAGCGCGCCGCCGCCCTCGGCACGCCCCGCGTCCTCGACGAACACCAGCAACTCGCCGTGATCGAGGCCGCGCTCGCCCGGAACTACGGCACGACCCGCTCCGTACCACCCGTGCAGGAGGGAAACCGATGAAGGTCGTCACGCTGGGCGTGCATGTGCTGGACGTGCTGGTGCGGCCCGTCGAGGCCATACCCGAGGGCCAGGGCGCCACGCTGGTCGAGGACATCAGGATGACCGCCGCCGGCACGGCCGGCGGAACCGCGCTCACCCTCGCCAAGCTCGGGGCCACGGTGGAGAGCGCGGGGGCGATCGGGGCTGACCCCACCGGGGACATGCTGGTCCAGCTCCTCGGCGCGGCCGGCGTCGACACCCGGCACCTCGTCCGCCGCACGGACACCGCCACCTCCGCGAGTGTCCTGCCCATCCGCCCCAACGGCGACCGCCCCTCCCTGCACCTCCTCGGCGCCAACATCACCTACGGCGCCGACGACGTGCCCTGGGACGCCATCGCCGAAGCCGACCACCTGCACCTCGGCGGCCCCGAGCTGATCGGCGTCGACACCGCCACGCGCATCCTGTCGCACGCCAGGGAACACGGCGTGACGACCTCGGTGGACCTCCTGGCACCCGGCGTGCTCGGCAGCTTCGAGCAGATCGAGGCCGCCCTGCCGTACGTCGACCACATGCTGCCCAACGAGGACCAGGTCCTCGGCTTCACCGGCGAGCGGGACCTCACCACGGGCGCGCAGAAGCTCCTGGCCGCCGGGGCCGGTCTCGTCGCCGTCACCCGGGGCGGCGACGGCGCGCTGCTGGTGACCCCGGACGGCACCGAGCAGGTGCCCGCCTTCGCGATCGGCGTCGTCGACACCACCGGCTGCGGCGACGCCTTCTCGGCCGGCTTCGTCCGCGGCACGGGCCTGGGCCGCACGCCGCACGCGTCGGCCGTCCTGGGCTGCGCCGCGGCTGCCCTGGTGGCGCAGGGGCTCGGCAGCGATCACGGGGACTTCGACCTCGCCGCCGCGGACGCGTTCGCGCAGGAGCAGGGGCCGCGCACCTGAGGTGCCGTCAGTCGTCCCGGTGGCTGACGATGTTGAGGACGTTGCCGTCGGGCGCGCGGACGAGGAACCTGCGCGGGCCCCAGGGTTCGTCGGTGAGCGGGTGCACGATCTCGTAACCGTGGCGGAGGGCGTCGGCGTAGGCCCGGTCGACGCCCGCGCCGACGCGGACCGACACGGCGGCGAGCTCGGGCGCGGTCGCGTCGCGGGTCACGAGCTGGATCTGCGCCCGGCCGTCGGGCGACCGGTAGCGGGCGACCCAGCCCATGTCGAAGTCCTGGACGCTCAGCCCGAGGTAGCCGGTGCAGAAGTCGCGGGCGGCGGCGATGTCGGGGACGTGGAGGTCGGGCGTGATGCCGGTGGGCTCCATCGTGATTCCTTTCCGGGCCGTTCCGGTGCCTCCGACGCTACGCTTCGGCCACTCGTCCGGCGTGTCCGGCGCCCGCTCGTCGAACCTCCGCCGGCCGGCCGCGAGCGCCTCGGTCGAGGGCGTCCTCCATGTCCGTCTGCCAGTAGGTGACGCTCGGCGCGCTGTCGCAGTGGATGCGTTCGGCGTGGCGCTCGACGCCGCGCGGCCGACCGTCGTCGCGGGGGACGGGCAGCGGGGCTTCCCGTTCAAGGTGAGCGAGTCGGACCCGGAGGACTTGGAGGTCACGGCCGACGCGTCGGCGTACGGCGTGTGCCGGCACCTGGAGCCGGCCTGGTCCGGCGGGGACCGGAAGGGCACGCTGGTCGTCGACGACGGCGGGCGGTCGTTCCGCGCCAGCGGCGACAACGGGCGGCCGGCCTACGAGTTCCCGCTCGGCGCCCGGAGGTGGTCGAAGTCAGCGGGAGGATGCGCGGGGAGCCCCGGCCGATGCTGCCGGGTGCCTCAGACGGCTCGTCCCGCCCGTCCCTCGTCCGCCGACGACATGTCCTGGCGTCCTACGACGGAGAGCAGTTCGAGCCGGGCCGCGCCCTGAGTGCCCGGCGGCGCCGTGAACCACAGCAGCCGCTGGTGGCCGTCCTCGCTGAACAGACTGTGGCAGTCCACCTCGATCACCCCGAGCGCGGGATGGACGATCCGTTTGTGGTCGGCCCGGCGCACGCCCACGTCACGGGTGTCCCACAGCGCGGCGAACTCCTCGCTGGCACGCCGCAGTCCGGCCACGATCCGGTCGACCTCGGCGTCCCGGCCCCGCCGGGCGGCCACCGCCCGCAGGTCGGCGACGAACACGGCGGAGTGGTGCGCATGGTCCTCGGGCGGATACAGGGCCCGCGAGGCCGGCTCGGTGAACCAGCGGTGGAGGAAGCCGGACGTGGGGCCGCCCGGCGGTCCGCAGACCGCCGGGTGCGCCCCGACCAGAGCGGCGGCCAGGGGGTTCTGTGCCAAGGTCTCGTGCAGGGCGGTGATGACCATCGCCGGCGTCGTGGTCAGCCGGTCCAGGAGGCTCAGCAGACCGGGTTCGACGTGCGCGGCCGGGCCGTGCGCGGCCGGGGGTATCCGGCGGTCCGCCAGATGGAACAGGTGATCGCGCTCGTCCCTGTTCAGCCGCAGCGCGCGGGCCAGCGCGGCCAGTGTCTGGTCGGAGGGCTGGGCGCCACGGCCGCGTTCCAGCTCGGTGTAGTAGTCGGCGGACAGGCCGGCCAGGTGCGCCACCTCCTCGCGGCGCAGACCGGGCACCCGGCGCCTGGGCCCGGCCGTGAGCCCGACATCGCCGGGCCGCACACGGGCGCGCCGGGACTTGAGGAACGCGGCGAGTTCGGAGAGGTTCACACCCCCATCCTGCCTCCGGCCGCTGCGCTCACCCAGGGGACGGCAACCCCTGGGTGAGCGCAGCCCTGGCGGCGGGCGTGACCCCGGCCGAGGGTGGAGCTCGCAAGTGCCACCGGCCGAAACCGAGTCGAGAGAGCCCCTGACATGCCGTTCGCGAACTTCAAGGTCCCCGCCGGGACCCTCACCACCGAGCAGATGGAGCAGATCGTCACCACCGCCACCGAGTTGTACGTCGGCATCTACGGCGAGCGGGCCCGGGCCACCACCCTGGTGCTCGTCGAGGAGGTTCCCGACGGCGGGTGGGGCATCGGCGGTGAGGTCCTGACCCTGGCCAGGCTTCAGCAGGCCCCGGGCAGCTGACGCGGGTCTCACACGGCGGCGAGGGACACCTCGGTCGACTTGAACAGGACGGTGACGGCGGAGCCCGCCGCCAATCCCAGTTCGCCGACCGCGTCCGCGGTGATCGCGGCCGTCACCTCGCCGCCGTCGACGGACACGCGCACCGAGGCCATCGCGGCGCCCGTCGCGACCTCGCGCACGGTGCCGGGCAGCCGGTTGCGGATGGACAGGCCCTCCACCGGGCCGGTGGCCAGTGCGACCTCCGTCGCCTTGACCAGGGCCTGTACGGCGGAGCCCGCCGCGAGGCCCAGATCCCTGACCGCGTCGGCGGTGATGGCGGCGATGACGTCCTGACCGCCGTCGAGGCGGACCCGGACCGTTGCCATCGCCTCCCCCGGAGTGACGGAGGTGACGGTGCCGGGGATCTGGTTGCGGATGCTCAGGCTCATGGTCGTACGCCTCACGAGGTGTGGGGGATTTGTCGCTGTTGGTGGTGCTGTGCGGCCCACGGTAGCCCGGCGGGCGCGCCGCCCGCGGGAACGCCGTCGCAGCCGCGAGGCGAAGGCGCCGCCGCACCTCGCGGAACCGGGCGCCGCGACCTCTCAGGCCGGGTACGCGTGCGTCTGGGTCGCCTTGACCGTCGCCCACACCGTGGCTCCGGGCCGCAGGTCCAGCTCGGCGGCGGCGATGGTCGTGAGGTCGGCGGCCAGCGGCAGTTCGCCGGTGAGGTCGGCGCGGATCTGGTCCCCGTGGGTCTCCAGGCCGACGACCTCGCAGCGCCAGAGGTTGCGGGCGCTGGAACCGGTCGGGCGGTCGCGGTGCAGGGTGACCGCGCCGGGCGGGAAGGCGACGAACACCGGGCCGGTGAGGTCCTCGGTGGTCGTGATCGCGGGACCGCCGTCGACGCGGACCGTGTGCCCCCGCGCCTCGCCCCGGTAGAGGTTGAGGCCGACCAGGTGCGCGATGTAGTCGGTGCGCGGATGGCGGGCGATGTCCGACGGCGTGCCCTCCTGGACGACCCGGCCGTCCTCGACGACGACCAGCCGGTCCGCGAGCACCATCGCGTCCAGCGGATCGTGCGTGACGAGTACGGCGACCGCCTCGAAGCCGGCCAGGTGGCGGCGGAGCTGGGCGCGCACGTCGAGGCGGGTGCGGGCGTCCAGGGCGGCGAGCGGTTCGTCGAGCAGCAGCAGACGCGGGTGCGTGGCCAGTGCGCGGGCCAGGGCGACCCGCTGTGCCTGGCCGCCGGAGAGCTTGCGCGGCTTGCTGCCGGCGTGCGCGGTCAGCCCCATGCGCTCCAGCCACTCGGCGGCCCGGGCACGGGCCGCCGACTTGGTGGCGCCGTGGCAGCGCGGCCCGAAGGCGACGTTGTCCAGCGCGGACAGATGCGGGAAGAGCAGGTAGTCCTGGAAGACGACCCCGACCGGCCGGGACTCCGGCCGCGTGTCCTCCAACTCGGCGCCGTCCAGTCGTAGATGACCGCCGGACAGCGGGACGAGCCCGGCGAGGGCCCGCAGTGCGGTCGTCTTGCCCGCGCCGTTGGGGCCGAGCAGCGCGACCACCTCGCCGGGTGCGGCGCTCAGCGGCACGTCCAGGCGGAAGGCGCCACGCTCCACCACCAGCCGGGCGTGAAGACCCTCACCGGTCCGGGTGGCGGCGGTGGTCTTCTCGGTGTCGGTCATGAGGCGGTCATCCATCGGTCACGCAACCCCGCCAGCACCGCGATCGACACGGCGAGCAGCACCAGGCTGAGGGCGATCGCCGCTTCGGGGTCGTTCTGCAGGGCGAGGTACACGGCGAGCGGCATGGTCTGGGTACGGCCCGGGAAGTTGCCGGCGAAGGTGATCGTGGCGCCGAACTCGCCGAGCGCACGGGCCCAGGCCAGGACGGCACCGGCGGCGATGCCCGGCGCGATCAGCGGCAGGGTGACCCGGCGGAACGCGGTGAAGCGGGACGCGCCCAGCGTCGTGGCGGCCTCCTCGTAGCGCGGGTCGGCGGCCCGCAGGGTGCCCTCCACGCTGATGACGAGGAACGGCATCGCGACGAACGCCTCCGCGACCACCACGCCCGCCGTGGTGAACGGCAGCGTCACCCCGAACCAGTCGTCGAGCCATCTGCCCACGACGCCGTTGCGGCCGAGCGCCATCAGCAGCGCCACACCGCCGACGACCGGTGGCAGGACGAGAGGCAGCGTGACCAGGGCCCGTACGAGACCGCGCCCCGGGAACTCCACCCGGGCCAGCAGCCACGCCAGCGGCACCCCGATCACCAGGCTCACCGCGGTCGCCGCCGTCGCGCAGAGCAGGGAGAGCTGGAGCGCCTGCCACACCTCGGAGCTGGTCAGCAGGTCGGGCATGCTGCGCCACGGGGCGCGGATCAGCAGGGCGACGAGCGGCAGAACCAGGAAGGCCAGACCGATCAGCGCGGGCACGAGCAGCGGCAACGGGGCGCCCCCGCGCTCCCCGCGGCCGCGGACACGACCGCGCCGCGGGCCACCGCTCAGGGTGTCCGCCGCGCCGGCCTTGTCCGGGGCGGGTTCGGTCACGGCTGGAGGAACCCGGCCTCGGACAGGACCTTCTGGCCCTCGGCGGACTGCACCAGTGCGATGAACGCCTTGGCGGCGTCGCTGTTCCGCGACTCCTTGAGCACGGTGATCGGGTAGTCGTTGATGGCGTCGGCGGACTCGGGGAACTCCACGCCCTCCACCTTGTCACCCACCGCCTTCACATCGGTCTTGTAGACGACCGCCGCGTCGGCCTCCTTCAGCACGACCTTGTTCAGGGCGGACTTGACGTCCTCCTCGTAGGACACCGGCGTGAGCTGCAGCTTGCCGGCCTCGATCGCCTTCTCGGCGGCCGCACCGCACGGCACCGTCCTGTCGCACAGCACGACCTTCAGGTCCGACTTGGTGAGGTCCTGGAGGGAGGCGATCTCGGCGGGGTTGCCCGGCAGGGTCGCGATCTCCAGCCGGTTGCGCACGAAGGTGGCCGGGGTGCCCGCGGCGCCCCCCGCATCGGTCACGATCTTCATCGTCCTCGGGCTGGCCGAGGCGAACACATCGGCGGGCGCACCGCCGGTGATGCTCGCGGCGAGGGCATCGCTGCCGCCGAAGCTGAAGGTCACCTTCGTGCCCGGGTGCTCCTTCTCGAACTCCCTGCCCAGCGTCGTGAAGCTCTCCTTGAGCGAGGCCGCCGCGAAGACGGTCACCTCACCGGACAGCTTGCCCGAGGCGGACGCCGACGCGGACGAGTCCGACGTCTTGCCGGAGTCCGAGCCGGAGGACGAGCAGGCGCTCAGGGCCAGCAGGGCGGCGGCGCCCGCGCCGGTCACCTTCAGCGTCCGGCGGGTCCGGCGCACGGAACGGGTCATCACGGGTCCACTCCCTCTGGTCCTGACGGACACAGCCGCGGTCCTGCGACCTTGGCTCACGGTCCTACGACGTTGCTCACCGGACGAAGGTCCTCGGCCGACGCACGGCTGACCATCGCCATCACCCGGAACGGTCCGGCCTGGATCCCCACCTGCGCCGACACATCACGGAGGGTCACATCGGTGACGGCGCCGGGGAACCGGTTGCGGGCCGAGGAGCCGGTGGACTCCCGCGCGACCCGGTGCGACCGCCTGGCACAGGCGGCGAGGGCCGGGCCGGGGATGATGCGTGGCCCTGCCCGTCCCGGGCGGCGGTCGGTTTTCCGGCCGCCCACCAGGCGCCTGACGGTGTCGGCGCTCACGCCGGGTGACGCGGCCGCGTCACCGATCCGGTACCGGTAGGTGTGCATGCGCTGATGATACTGCCGCAGATGCCAAGGGAAAGTCTCTTGTAGCATTGCATGAGCTGCAGAATCCCAGGACTGGCATGGCATGTGCGTTTGTACGGGCCCGCTGTTCGAATGCCCTTGCGCGGCCGGCACGCGGGAGATCCTGGAGTCCTGGTTCGCGGGCCGCCCCGTCCGCGACGAGTACCTGATCGTCGACGGGGGAGGCCTCGGCACCCTCACACGCGGTCGATGTGCACGTTCGTCGACTTCACCCGGGCGGTGGCCTCCATCCCGATCTCGAGCCCCAGCTCCTCCACGGCCTCCCGCGTCAGCAGCGACACCAGCCGGTGCGGTCCGGCCTGGATCTCCACCTGGGCAGCCACGTCACCCAGCTTGATCGCGGTGACGATGCCCGGGAAGGCATTGCGGACCGAGGTGTAGGAGGCGTCCTCCTCGCCGCTGCCGCCCTTCGCGAGCTCCACCGAGAAGGCGGCCAGGTCCTTCCCGTCGATGAGCCGCCTGCCGCTCTCGTCGCGATGGGTCGCCACCCGCCCCGCGTCCGCCCATCGCCGCGCGGTGTCCGCACTGACGCCCAGCAGCCGTGCGGCCTGGCCGATCGTGTATGCCTGCATGCAGGCCAAGATAGGTCAGCGGCGGGGAGGGGCCGGTGACACCCCGGTCGACGGCCGGGCGCCACCCGGCCCACGACCGGGCGCCACCCCGGCCGACGGCTACCCGTGCAGCTCGCGGTACGCGACGACCGCCCCTGGATGCAGCGGCACGGACCCGGTCGAGATCAGGCTGCGGGCGTCCAGGAACTGGGTGCCCAGGGCCGAGGCCGGGACGAGGTGCGTGGCGCGGCGGACCAGGACGTCGGTGAAGGCGGCGGCGACGGGCGAGGGCAGGTCGGGGCGGCACAGGAGCAGGTTGGCGACTCCGATCGTGGTCACCTCGGGCGTGCCCCGGTACGCCCCGGCCGGCACCGTCACCGCTTCGAGGCCCGGCCCGGAGGGCTCCGTGCCGGCCCGCAGCCGGGGGAGCAGCGCGGCCAGCGGCAGCAGGCGTATGCCGCGCCGGGCGCCGAGCCCGGAGAGCGCCGGCAGCGGCAGGCCGCCCGACACCAGCAGGGCGTCGATCGCGCCGTCGCGCATCGCGCGCACCGCCTGCGGCAGCAGCAGGCGCCGGACCCGGACGTCGGCGCCAGGGGTCAGTCCCGCTGCCCGCAGCAGACGGTCGCCGAGCACGGCGCCGCCGGACGCGGGCGCGCCCAGCGAGACCGTGTGCCCCGCCAGGTCGGCGACCGTGCGGATCGGCGCGTCGGCACGCACCGCGAGCTGGAGATAGTTCTCGTAGACCCGGCCGATGGCCCGCAGCGGGACCGGGCGGCCGAACGGCGCCGACCCGTCGTACGCCGACCACGCGATGTCGGCCAGGGACAGCGCCACGTCGGCCCGGCGGGCCTGGAGCATGCGGATGTTGTCCACGCTGGCCTCGCTGTTGACCACCTCGCAGGACAGCCGGGGGTAGGCCGCCCGCACCTGGTCGGCGAGGAGCCGGCCGAAGGCCGCGTAGAGGTTGCCGGACTCGCCGGTCGCGATCCGCAGCCTGCCCTGCGGGCCCCGGTCGGTGTGCCGGGCGTCGGCCGTCCCGGCGGCTGCGAGCAGCCCCGTGCACGCCACGCCGAGGGCGGCGCGCAGGGCGGTGCGGCGGGCCGGGCCGGTCACGGCGTGCGCCCCTTCCCCGTTGACGTCGTCCCCTCGTCGGCGCGCGGGAGTACGACCCTGACCCGCAGGCCGTGCGGCTCGGCCGACGCGAACTCGACGTGTCCGCCGCGCCCGGCCGCCAACTGCTCGGCGATCGCCAGGCCGAGGCCGCTGCCGCGCACCTCACGGTGGCGCTCGGAGCGCCAGAACCGGGTGCCCGCCTGCGGCAGTTCCGCCGTGCCGAGACCCGGGCCGTCGTCCCACACCTCGAACACCGCGTGCGGGCCCTCTGCGAGGCAGCGCGTCTCGACGCGGGCGCCCCGCCCGGCGTATTTGATCGCGTTGTCCAGGAGGATGTCGGCGACCTGGGCCAGCTCACCCTCCGTGCACGCCATGCGGACGGGAGCGCCGGGGGCGTGGGCGAGGCGGACGCCCGCCTGTTCGGCCACCGGGTGCCACAGCTGCACCTGGGCCTCGACGACCCCGGTCGCGTCGCAGCACGCCTCCGGCGCGTCCGTCACGGTCAGCTCTCCCGCGCGGTGCTCGGCGTTCGCCAGGGCGAGCAGGTCGTCCAGCAGGTGCTCCATGCGTTCCAGTTCGCCGGTCACGCCCGTGTACGTGCGGGTGGCGGAGTCGGGCAGACGCGGCTGGAGGGAGTCGATGCGCAGGCGCAGCGCGGCGAGCGGATTGCGCAGCTGGTGCGAGGTGTCGGCCACCAGCCGGCGCTGCTGTTCCAGCGCCGTGGTCACCGTGTCGGCCATGCGGTTGAAGCCGGTGGCCAGCTGCCGCAGCTCGGGCGGCCCGCCGGCCCGGGCGTGCTCGGCAGGCAGCCCCGCCGCGAGCGCGCCGACCGCGCGGTCCAGGTGGTGCAGGGGCCGTACGACCCACCGCGTCGCGGCGCGGGCGAGCAGCACGCAGGCCACCGCGAACAGGCCGGCCCCGGCCAGGACCAGCGCCCAGCGCAGGGCGATGTCGTCGGCGGCGGCCCGTACCGACGCCCGCAGCACCACGGCACCGGACACCCGGGTGCCGGTGCCCACCGGGCGGGCGAGCAGTCGCTCGCCCCGGGACCAGGGGCGCAGCGTGCCGCCGGGCGAGACGCGCTGGTTGCGCAGCGCCGCGTCGACCAGCCTCGCGACGACCGGGTCCGCGGCGCGCAGGCCGCCCGCCTGCACCACCGGGGCGCGGCGGGCGTCGACGACCACGACCGCCTCGCCGTACAGGTCGGCGTACCGCCGCACCTCGGCCGTCAGTGCCCCGGTGTCGCCGCTCTCGGCGGCCTGCTCGGCCAGCCCCGCGAAGCGGTCGAGGTCACCGGTGCGGGCCGCGACCAGCTGCTCGGTGCGCTGGGTGGCGGTGACGCCGAGCAGCGGCACGGCGAAACCGGCCACCGCGAGCACCACGAAGGCCAGGACGACGGTCAGCACCCGAGTACGCATGGCCCGCTTCAGTCGCCGAACCGGTAGCCGAAGCCGCGGATCGTCGTCAGCACTTCCGGGCGGCCGAGCTTGGCCCGCAGCTGGGTGAGGTGGACGTCGAGGGAGCGGGACACCGCCAGATAGGCGTCGCCCCACACCTCGTCCATCAGCTGCTGGCGGCTGACCGCCGTACCGGCCCGGCCCGCCAGCGCGGCCAGCACCGCGAACTCCTTCGTGGTCAGCCGCACCTCCGCACCGCCCACGGTCACCCGGCGCGCGTCGAGATCGACCTCGACGTCACCGGCGCGGGCCGTGCGCGGCGCGGGTGCGGCCGGCGCGGTGGGCGTGGCGGCCCGGCGGGTGACGGCCTCGATACGGGCCAGCAGCTCGGCCAGCCGCACCGGCTTGACCAGGTAGTCGTCGGCGCGCGGCGCAGCCGCTCCGGCGCCGCGTCGGCTTGGCGATGCCGCTGGTGTTGCCCCGCGCGGCGCGGGTCGTGCCCGGACTCGGCGGGAGCAGGAGAAAGTCGCGCGCCCTAGCGAAACGGACCGTATCGTATCGTCTCCAGTGGTATGCGTGAGCCTGGAGCAGGCCGCCACCAGCTGTTCGCACAAGAGAACCGATAGTGCGGGCCCGGGCGGCGTGAAAAGGACATTGCTGGGGACTTGGCACAAGAGGCCGGTCGCGGCGGCGTTCCCCTGGGGGCCGGGTCCGGCCAGGCTCCTCTGGTTCAGACCACGAGCCGGGGGAGCCGCTCCTTCGTCAGGACAGGCCGCCGTGGTCGCAGATCAGCCGGGCGACCTCGCGGAGCTTGATGTTGTTCTCCTGCGAGTAGCGGCGCAGCACGTCGAACGCCTGCTCCTCGCTGAGGTCATGGCTGCCCATGACGATGCCCATGGCCTCGCCGATCATGTGGCGGGTGGCGACGGCGTGCTCCATCTGGGCCTGCGTGCGGGCGCTGGAGAAGGCGACCGCGGCGTGGGAGGCCAGCAGCCAGCCCGCCAGTTCGCTGGCCTCGGTGAAGGCGCCGGCCTCGCGCGAGTAGATGTTCAGCGCACCGAGATCCTCGTCCTCGGTGTACAGCAGGAAGCCCATCATGCTGCCGATGCCGAGTCTGCGGGCCTCGGGTGCGTAGGAGGGCCACCGCGGCTCCTCCTCGGTGAAGTCGGGGATACGGCGGACCCGCTCGCCCTGCTTGGTGCGGGCGGCGTCGAAGCACGGCCCCTCACCCATCTGCTCCTGCAACTTGTCGCTCTCGACGACCAACTCATGCGTGGGCGCCAGAGTCTGGACCTGTTTGCCGTGCAGCACCAGGATCCCGGCCGCGTCGCACCCCTCCACGAGCTCGACCGCGGAGTTCGTGATCCGTTCCAAGGTGGCGTCGACCGACTCCTGAGCCAGCAGATCCCGCGCCATGGACGCCATCTGCTGCGCGAACAGAGCCCAGTCCATCGTGTACGCCACCCTTCGGCTCGCCTCGTTCGGCCGTCTACCCAGCATGTCACGCACAGCACGCGGCGAGCCCCGGAGACGTATGGCGAGCCCCGGAGACGTATGGCGAGGCACGAGGCGGGCGGCCGCGGGCCGGAAGCCCGGTGTGAGCCCACTGGATGCGGTCGCGGTTCCCCACTCCCCGGCGGCGTCGTACGCCAGAGCCTTCGGTGACGAGGGGAGAGCCTGGACCGCCGGTTCGCCGGCCCTCGCCACGGACGTCCTCGACCGCTGGGACCTGCGACGCGACGGCGCACCCGGCTCCGGGCAGGCATCGCTGGTGCTGCCGGTGCTGCGCCGGGACGGCACGCGCGCGGCGCTGAAGCTCCAGACGCAGACGGAGGAGACCGTCGCGGCGCTCGTCGGGCTGCGCACCTGGGACGGCCGGGGCGCGGTGCGGCTCCTCGACCAGGATCCGCGGAGCGCGAGCATGCTCCTGGAGCGCCCGGACGCCACCCGCGCGCTGACGTCGATCGGGGACGACGGCGGCGCGATGGGCATCCTCGCCGGGCTCCGGTCCCGGCTGGTCCGCGTACCCGCGCCACCGGGACCGCGGGACCTCGGCGGCATCGCCACGGAGATGTTCGAACAGGTCCCTCAGGCGGCCACCGCCCTCGCCGCCCCGGCGGCTCGTCGGCTCCTGCTCGACCGGGTGTCGGCCGTGGCCGAGCCGCTCGGCGAGCCCGGCGACCGGATGCTGCACTGGGACCTGCACTACGACGACGTCCTCGCCGCCCGGCGTGAGCCATGGCTCGCCATCGCCCCCCGAGCCGCACTCCGGCGACCCCGGCCTCGACCTGTGGCCGGCCCTGAACAGCAGGTGGGAAGAGCCGCTCGCGAAGGCGACACACTGCCGGTCGTCCGGCGCCGCTTCGACCTCCTCACCTCCGTCCTCGGCCTCGACCGCGCACGAGCGACCGGGCGGACCCTTGGACGACTGCTCCAGAACGCGCTCGGGGACGTCGAGGACGGCGAGAGCGCACTGGCCCCGTCCGCCGTGGCGATCTCGTAGACGCTGCTGAACCGCGTCACAGCGGGCGACGGGACGGGAGGCGGAGCGGTGGGCGGAGCCGGGCGTGACCAGGGACGCGTAACGCGACTGTCACTCGAACGGCCGCCCGGGCACGCGAGCGGCCCGGTCGTCACTCAGCCTGGCAGGGAGTCACATCCAGACGACCGGCTGGAGGACGAGATGACCACCCTGGACCCGGCTCTCAAGGCCGTCACCGACCAGATGAGGATCATCGGCGACGCGGACGGCGACGGTCGGATAGACATCGAGGAGTTCCTGGCAGCCCTCAGAGGCATCGGGATCGACGGGGCTCACGCCCGACGGGCGTTCGAGGAAGCCGACAAGGACCGCGACGGCGCCCTCGGGTACGAGGAGGCCGTGACCGCCGCGCGGAAGGCGTTGCAGTAGAGCGGCAGCCCCGGCCGGGGGGCCGTGATCCCGAAGTATGCGGCAGTCCGCCCTTACTGTGACCTCGACGTCTTACTCCCGTGAACGAGATGGAGTTGGCCGTGGCGTTCGCGGAGCCGGCCGGTGAGGGCGAGCCGGGTCAACGTACCTGGGCCCCGCTGCTGGCGGTCTGCGCCGGGTACTTCATGGTGATCCTGGACGTGACGATCATCAACGTCGCCGTCCCGGTGATCGGCCGCGAACTGTCGGCCTCGCTCACCGGCATCCAGTGGATCACCGATGGCTACACCCTGGTCCTCGCCGGGTTCCTGCTGACGGGCGGTGCGCTGGGCGACCGGCTCGGAAATCGCCGTGTCTTCTGCTGGGGCGTCGGCGTGTTCACGGTGTCCTCGGCCGCGTGCGCGCTCGCACCGAACGCCCCCTTCCTGGTCGCCGCCCGCCTGGTGGAAGGCCTCGGCGCGGCACTGATCGTGCCCGGATCCCTGGCCCTGCTCCAGCAGTCCTACCCGGCATCGACCGCACGTGCGCGGGCCTTCGGGCTGTGGGGTTCGATGGCGGGCATCGCGGCCTCCGCCGGCCCGCTGCTGGGCGGCCTCCTCGTCACCACGATCGGCTGGCGCTGGGTGTTCCTCATCAACCTTCCGGTCGGCGCGGCCTGCCTCGCACTGACGCTGCGACACGTCTCCCGCTCGCCCCGGCGTGCCACCCGAGCCCTCGACTGGCCGGCCCAGTGCGCGGTCGTCGCGTCGGTGGCCCTCCTCACAGCCTCGCTCAACGAGGCCGGACGACGAGGCTGGTCCGACCCGGCGGTACTCGCCGGGCTCGGCCTGGCCGTGTCGGCCGCCGCGGCGTTCGCGGTACGCGAGCGACTCGCCCGTGCCCCCGTGCTCCCCCTGACACTGCTGCACTCACGCGCGCTGAGCGGTGGTGCCGTCATCGGCCTGCTGTTCAACTTCGGCTTCTACGGCATGGTCTTCACCGCCAGTCTGGAATTCCAGCACCAGCGCGGCTACAGCGCACTCGAAACCGGCTTGGCGCTATTCCCCGCTGTGGCGATGACGATGTTCGCCTCCGTCCTGTCCGGACGGCTGACCCGCCGAACCGGTGACCGTCCACTGGTGGTCTCCGGCATGCTCCTGGCAGGGCTGGGCCTGGCCGGCTGGGCCGCCGCGGGAGCCGACCCGGCCTACGCCCTGCTGGTGGCACCGATGACGGCCGCGGGCTTCGGCACGTCCTTCGCGCTGACCGGCTCGACCGCCACCGTGATGGGTGCCGCGCCCGCGGCCTACTCGGGCACCGCCTCCGCCCTGTTCAACACCACCCGCCAGATCGGCAGCGCCACCGGCGTGGCACTCGGCGGCAGCCTCCTCGCCACGGCCACCGACCACAGCACCGGACTGCGGACCAGCATGGCGATCGGCGCCCTCGCCTGTCTCATCGCCGCGGTCCTCGCATGGCGGTGCGTGCCGCCGAAGCCCCGAGCGGCGTAGAAGCGCGCGGTCCGCCACCCGATGAACCGGATGCGGGAATCCGGCGGGGGAGGCCGGCGTCTGCGGTGTTCAGGTGCGCAGGCGGCGGCCACTTCGCCGCGCAAGCGGGCAACGCGGGTTCGCATCCCGCCACCGGCGCTGCCGGCCGGTGCCGTCCAGCGGCCCGGGACGCCTGCAGCGCCGTCGCCGACATCGACCTCTGAACACCCGCGACACGAGCCGCCCGTCCTGGAGAACACCGTCGGGCGGCTCAGGCGCGCCACCGCGCGATCGAGCCCGCGGGCCTGCCGCCCGGGACAACCCCCAGTGCCCAGCACAAACATGACGCTCAACCAGCCAGGAGGCTATACGCTGCGACCCTGTGACCGGAATCGATCTTGTCAACGGGATAGTCGGCGCCGTGTGCGGCATGGTCGTCGCCGTCCTGTTCCAACAGCCGCTCCAGGACGCCTGGTTCAGGCTCCGCCGCCGATTCGCCACCAGGCTGCGCAGTCTGACGTACCGTGAGGACGGCTCCCCGCTGTCGACCTGGTCGACGTTCTCTATCGGCCCGCTGCACACCTCCGCCCTCATCGTGGAGGGCGACGGGGAGCAGGCCATCGCACCGGAGTCGGTCCAGGTCCGGGTGCTGGACGGCGAGGCGGTCCTGCCCGAGGAGATGGCGCCCTGGCGGGCGGAGATCGAGGCGGCGCAGCAGCAGGCCGAGGAGAACGGCACCCGCGTTGGCACCTGGAACGGCCCCCGCTACGCGGTCGAGGGCCTGGAGATCTCCCGCACCGCGCTCGAGGAGCAGCCCGAGGTCCTCCTGCGGCTGCGCCCCACCGACTACTTCACCTTCCTCGCCGCGCAGCAGCTCGACCGCCGGCTCCCCGACGGGACCACCCCGCGCGGACGCTACCTCGACCCCGACCGCCCGCTGGACGCCCCGGCCTTCCTGCAGTGCAGCTTCGGCGTGAACGTCGCCGTGGTCACGGCCGACCATCTGCTCGTCGTCAGCCGACGCGCCCACAACGTCCGCTCCGGGCCCGGCCTGTGGGGTTCCTCGGTGAACGAGGGGCTCTCCCGGCACATCGACTCGGCCGGCCGCAGCGCACCCGACCTCCACGAGGCGGCACGCCGCGGCATGCGCGAGGAACTCTCCCTGGAGCCGCACGAGTACGGGCTCACCCTGCTCGCCTTCGTCCTGGACGTCGAACGGCGCCAGTGGAGCGCCCACTTCATCGCCCACCTCACCAGCCTGCGGGGCGAGGCGCTGCGCTCCCGTATGTCGCGAGGCGTCGCGGACAGGTGGGAGCACCAGAGCATCGAGTACGTCCCGTTCCGCCCGGCGGACGTCGTCCGCTACCTCCTGCGCCCGGACCGCATCCGCCGCTGGGCCGCCGTCAGCCCGGCCCTGTACCACCTGGCCCTGGTCCACACCCACGGCCGCAGCGCCGTGGAGCGAGCCGAAGCCCAGATCGTGCGCCGCATGGGCTGAACGACCAGAGGCCCTTGCGCTCGGGGATCGCGCCGGGGTCTCAGGCCGGCGGTACGACGGTGATGACGACGCTGCCGGTCTTCTGCCCGGTCTCGACGTACCGGTAGGCGTCGGCGATCCGCTCCAGCGGATAGCGCCGGTCGATGACGGGCCTGAAGTCGCCGGCCTCGATCAGCCCACCGACGTGCCGCACGATCCCCTGATTCTGCTGCGGAAAGGGGAACTTCACCTTCCTGCCGCGGAACAGCGGGGTCACCAGCGACAGGAGCACGTTCTGCCAGCCGGGGCCGAGCTCCGACGACAGATACAGCCCGCCGGGTTTCAGCAGCCGCCTGCACCGGCCGAAGGTGCTCTTGCCGACCGCGTCGAACACGGCGTCGTATCGCTGCTCGTCCTCGGTGAAGTCCTGCGCTGTGTAGTCGACGACCCGGTCCGCGCCGAGGCCCTTCACCAACTCCACGCGGGCCGTGTCGCACACCGCGGTCACGGTGGCCCCCTGGTGCTTGAGCAACTGCACGGCCGCCGAGCCGATGGCACCGGTCGCGCCGTGGACGAGGACGTCCTGCCCGGCGCGCACTAGGGCGACGCGCAGGAACGCCAGCGCGTAGTGCGCACCCTCGGTACCGGGCGCGGCCTCCTCGAACGTCACCGCGTCGGGCATCGCCGCGATCGCACCGCCCTGCGGAACCGCGAGGTACTCGGCATGAGCGCCGAACGCGCCCTCGTTGTAGCCGAACACCCGGTCGCCGACACCGAACGACGTCACACCGCCGCCGACCGCTTCCACCACACCCGCGTACTCGGTCCCGAGCACGACCCGCCGCGGCCGGGTCAGGCCGGTGAGCGCGCGCATGAAGAACGGCTTGGCCGCACGGTAGGCACAGTCCGTACGGTTCACCGTGGTCGCATGGACCCTGACGAGCACGTCGGCCTCACCTACGGACGGCTTCTCCACCTCGGCGACCGTGACCACGTCCGGCGGCCCGTACCGGTTGTGCACCGCTGCTCTCATGGCCGAACCGTAGCGCCCCAGTCCCCTGGGCGTCGCCCGGAGAGACCCCTCTCCTGCTGCGTTCGCGCCACGATCCGGCGAACCACTTCTCCCGGGTGGCCGACGTCCGCCGGCAGACCCGCCGGACGACCGTCCTGTTGCCGTGGGAGGGGTCAGGGCACAGTGTCCACGGGCGCGACGACTGCACACGCGACTCCGTGGACGTCCACCTCGCGGAACTCGCCCTCCCGGCTCCCGGTAGCCGTTGCCGGCCCGCAGCGTGCCGGGCCTCAGCCTCCCTCCTCCCGCAAAGTGATGACGGCGGCCAGATCCGTGCCCGCCCGGAGCAGGGCCACGGTCCGTGCGGCGATCCGGTCGAGGCGTTCGCTCAGGACGCGCCGGGTCTCTTCCCGGCCGTCCAGCCGGTGGAGCGAACCGACGATCTCGCGCACGGCGGGGATGCCGTGTCCGGTGTTGCGCAGGGCGGCGACGATCCGGGCCGCTCGAACGGCCGGGAGGCCGTAGCGACGCGCTCGCAGGGACGTCACCCGGTCGGGGACGACAAGCCCCTCCTCCTCCCAGAACCGCAGGGTCGAGGGGCGGACGTCGAGCGCACCGGCGAGCTGCGTGATGGTCATGGCGTCGCCGTCGTGCTCGACCTCGGGTGTGTCCGCCTCGTCATGGATCGCCCGCAACGCCTGCTGAGCGCGCAGCGCCTCGTCGCGCTCGCGCGCGAGCCGCACATGCAGCTCGCTGATCGCCGAGGCGGCCTCGGCGAGGGGCTGAGTACGCAGTCGGCCGAGCACCTCCCGGGCCGTGACCGGCCCCACGGCGCTCGCGAGCCCTCGATAGGCCCCAAGGGCACGCACATGGACGGACGCGTAGGTGCGATAGCCATTGCTCGACCGAGCGGCTGGGGGGATGACTCCCAGCCGCTCCAGGTCGCGGACCTGCTGCACCGAGTAACCCGAGGATCGAGCGACATCGACCGTTCTCAGCGGCACCGGCCGCGGACCGCTCGAAGCCTCGCTCATCGCCGAACCCCACAGAAGCACTTGAAGGTGATGCTTGAACCATGAGTATGGAACAGATCATCGCCACCGTGCGCGGCTTCGACGGCGCCCTCGTGCTCCTCCCGGGACCGGAGGGCGACTTTCCCGAGCTCGCGTGGGGTGACGCGTTCTTCTACTACGCCCCCGACGGCCGGATCCCGCACAACACCCAGCCCTACGCAACCGTCGTCACCAAGGACTACCCCGACGACACGGCTTGCGACCTAGACGCTCCGGACCGCTGGCGCGTGAACATCCACGTCGACCGCGCCACATTCGAGAAACTCACCGGGGAGGAGCCTCGTCGCATCACCCGCCCCCGCGACCACACCTCGACCGACACCGTCCTGCCGCACCCCGTCCACGGCGCCCTGAGCTGGCTCTGCGTCGTCAATCCCGGCGAGCGGACAGCGGACACGGTCGTCCGCCTCCTACGGGACGCTCACGAGGCGGCTCGTGCGCGGGCCGCGCGGCGACACCAGCCGTGAGGCCCCTTGGTGCTCTCACTCCCGACTCGTCCGGCTCGCAGCTCGGCGAGAGCCGTCTCGCGTTCGTGCGGGGCGACGGAGACGAGTCGTTTGGCCCGGTCGGCCGAGCACGCCGGCGACCGACGAGTACAGCACGAAGGCGGACAGGCCGAGGTGTTTCGTAGCCTCGTGCCAGGTGCCTTGTGCCAGGTGCCAGGTGCCAGGTGCCAGGTGCCAGGCGCCGTCCGCCTTCGGCCCGAGCACTTTCGCCAGCCGGTCGGGGGTCATGCCGTCCACCACCCCGTCGTCCACCACCCCGGCGAGGTGGAACACCGCGGTCGGTGCCGGAAGGCAGGACGTCAGCAGGGCGTCGACCGCCGTACGGTCGCTCACATCGCACGCCACCACCCGCACCTTCGCGGGCAGGTCGGCCACCCAGTGCGGAACCCGGCCGCTACGTCCGGTCAGCAGCAGGTGCCCGGCCCCGCGCTCGGCGACCAGGTACCGGGCGAGGCTCGCGCCGAGCGCGCCGGTGCCGCCGGTGACGATCACCGTGCCCTCGGGGTCCAGGGCGGGCGGCTCCGCGGTGGGCGGGTCCGCGGGGGTCATGCGGGGTGCCTGAGGCAGGCCGTGGCGCAGGGCGACCTGGGGTTCGCCGGTCCGAAGTGCCCTCTCCAGTTCCCCGGGTGAGGCCGCAACTCCGCGCCGGTCGACCAGCACGACACGCCCCGGGTGCTCGGACTGGGCGCTGCGTACGAGACCGGCGACCGCCGCCTCGGCGAGGTCCGGGTCGTCGCCGGTGGCGTTGTGGGTGAGCACCAGAAGACGGCCCGGCCGAGCGTCGGCGGTCCAGTCACGTACCGCCTCCAGCACCGCCGTCACAAGCCCGCGGACCCGGTCGGGCCCAGTGGCGTTCTCGGGCAGGGCGGCGGCCGGTCGAGCCACGTCGAGCAGTTCGTGCTCCGCGCTGGCGTCGGGCGCCGGCTCCACGGGCCGCCAGGTGAGCCGGTAGGTCTCGGCAGGCGTGGTGGCCGAGGCGGGCATGGCACGGGTGACCAGGGACTCGACTTCGGCGAGGGGCCGGCCGGGTCGGTGAGGGTGACGCGGAACTCGTCCGGGCCGAGCCGCCGTACGGCGGCGCGCGGCAACGGCACCGGTGGCGTACACCGTGACGCCGGTGCAGGCGAGCGGGGCGCGGGGCACGCGCGCTCGGTCGCCCGCCTCCTCGGCCAGGAGCGCGGCGTGCAGAGCCGCGTCGAACAGGGCGGGGTGCAGGGCGTACGGGCTCGCGGTCGCCGTTTCCGCGGGGGACAGGGCCAGTTCGGCGAAGACCTCGCCGTCCCGTCGCCACAGGGCGGTCAAAAGCACATTCGGGAACGAACCCGGAGCCGGCGGCGGAAGGGCGGCGGGCAAGACCGGTGACATTGCCGGTCCGCTCTTCAGGGCCGGGCCCTGACAGTGGCACGGCCAGCCCTACCGCGACAGAGAGGACGACTCGTCGTGCAGTTCCACGCCCGATCCAACGCCCACACCCGCCCCAGCTCCCGTACCCACGCCTCCGGCTCCGCCCGGCGCCGGACCGGGCGACTGGCCGGCGCCGCCGCGGCGCTCGCCGCGGTCGTCGGCCTGGGGACCCTGACCGGCCCGGGGGCCCACGCGGCGGACAACCCGTACGAGCGCGGCCCGGCCCCCACCAACTCCAGCATCGAGGCTTCCCGCGGCTCGTACGCCGTGTCGCAGAGGTCCGTCTCCTCGCTGTCCGTCAGCGGGTTCGGCGGCGGCACCATCTACTACCCGACGTCCACCAGCGACGGCACCTTCGGCGCCGTGGCCATCTCGCCCGGCTACACGGCCTACGAGTCGTCGATCGCGTGGCTGGGACCGCGGCTGGCCTCGCAGGGCTTCGTCGTGTTCACCATCGACACGCTCACCACGCTCGACCAGCCCGACTCCCGCGGCCGTCAGCTGCTGGCCGCCCTGGACTACCTCACCGAACGCTCCTCGGTCCGCACTCGCATCGACGCGAGCCGCCTCGGTGTCATGGGCCATTCGATGGGCGGCGGCGGAAGCCTGGAGGCCGCGAAGTCACGTCCGGCACTCCAGGCGGCGATCCCGCTGACCCCGTGGAACCTGGACAAGACCTGGCCCGAGGTCACGACACCGACGCTGATCTTCGGAGCCGACGGAGACATCGTCGCCCCGGTCGCCTCCCACGCCGAACCGTTCTACTCCAGCCTGTCCTCGTCGCTCGACCGGGGCTACCTGGAGCTGAACTCGGCGACGCACTTCACGCCCAACTCGTCGAACACGACGATCGCGAAGTACAGCATTTCCTGGCTCAAGCGGTTCATCGACAACGACACCCGCTACGAGCAGTTCCTGTGCCCGCTGCCCCGGCCGAGCCTGACCATCGAGGAGTACCGGGGCAACTGCCCGCACACCTCCTGACGATCCAGCGCCCCAGGGATTCGGGGCGCCGGCGGCGGACGTGCGTGCCACGTCCGCCGCCGGCGCGGTGCCGTTGTGCGGGAGCACGGCCGGGGCGGGCCGCGGCTGGGCAGCGGCACAAGGCGCCCCGCGACCGTGCAGGGACAACACGCAGGTGACACCCGGGATTTGCCTGCCGGGGAGCGCGGACGTCAGCCTTCCGGTCCTCGTTACGCGCAAGTAGCGTCCCGGGAATGACCGGAGACCGGAGCAGTGTGCGGACGGCTCCCCGCTTACGGAGCCGCAACGGACGAGACGGCGCCGGATCGGCCGCCGCCGACCGTGGCCATGCCGAACTCGCGCGCGGCGGACGGCAGTTGTTCGACGGGCCGGTGGGCGACGCCCGTGAGTCCCTGCTGCTGGCCGCGTCGCTGCTGGCCGCCGACGCCCCGCAACGGGCCGAGGCGGCCCACCTGTGCGCGGCGGACGCCGCCTGGGCGGCGGGGGACATCGCGGCCTGCCTGAGCACACTCGACGGAACGGACGCCGGGGCGTGCCGCGGACCGGGCACCGGCGAGGTCGGGGGACCCGACGGCCGTCAGGAGAGCGGCGCCGACAGCGCCGTACGCAACCCTGGCCGCCCGGAGTCGCCCGGCACCACGGACCACTCCGGCTCTCCCCCTCACCGGGACGCACCGCCGGGCCGGGAGTGGGCCGTGCACGCGTTCGTGCGGGACTACCGCGACGGCATGCGCGCCCTGTTGGCCCGCCGGCCGGAGCTCGCCGTCGGGCCCCTGCGGCGGGTACTGGATCGTGCCCGCACCGACCAGCGGCCGGAGCGCCTGCTGCGTGCGGCGTCGGCGGCGCTGCTCCTCGGGGACGTCGCAGCGGCCCGCGCCGCCGGGGCCCGCGCCCTCGCGTCCGCCCGCACCGCCGACAGCGCGGCGTTCGAGGCGCGGGCCCTGGAGTACCTGGCGTACGGCGAACTGCGCGCCGGCCGTCATGCGCAAGCTCGTGCCCACGCCGAGGAGGGCGTCCGGGCCGCGCTGGCGGCAGGGCACCGCAACACGGCGGCGAGCCACCACGCGATGCTCGCCCTCGCGGCCTCGATCGAGGGGGACACCGCCACGGTCGGGCGACACGCCTCGGCCGCCCTGAGCATCGCCCGTCGCCACGGACTCGCCCAGGCGGCGACGCTGGCCGAGTGGGCCACCGCCCGCGCGGACCTGGCGCGCGGACGTCCCCTGGAGGCCGCCGACCGGCTAGGTCCGCTCGTCGGGCCCGGTCCCAGGCGCGGCCACTTCGCCGTGTGGATGCTCGCCGTGCCCTGCTTCGTGGAGGCCGCGGTGCTGGCCGGGCACCCGGAGGACGCACGGACGGTCGTCGACGCCTTCGCCGTGTGGGCGGCCTTCGGTGCCGACCCGCACGCCCCGGCCCAGCTCGCCCGCTGCCGCGCCCTGCTCGCCACCGAGGACGGCGCCGACGACTTCTACCTGCGCGCACTCGCCCTGCACGACGAGACGGGCGGCGACTTCGAGCGCGCCCGCACCGAGCTTCTGTACGGCCGGTGGCTGCGCCGACGACGTCGCCTGCGCGAGGCCCGGCCCCGGCTCGGCGCCGCCCTCGTCGGCTTCGAACGCTGCGGCGCCGGTGCCTGGGTCGAACAGACGCGCGGCGAACTACGCGCCAACGGAGCCGCGCCCGGGAGGGCGGCGGTCGGCGGGCTGTCGCTGCTCACGCCGCAGCAGCTGCGCATCGCCCGGCACGTCGCCGAGGGCGCAACCAACCGCGAGGTGGCCCAGCGGCTGGCCGTGAGCACCCGCACGATCGACTACCACCTGCGCAACGTCTTCGCGGCCCTCGGCGTCCGCTCCCGCATCGAACTGGCACGCATGGTCGACCAGGAAGGCCGCTGAGGCACAGCGCTGTCACGGGCATCGAGCCCATGCCCCACCGAGGCGAACGGGAGGGACCCCGACACCCCGCGCCCAAGAATGCCGCTGCACACCCCTAGGGACCGACCGGACGGTATGCCATCCTTCGGGGCAGGACGACGAGTCGGGTGGCTGCTGCCGCACGGGCAGCGCGCCTCGTCGGACTCCGCCGAGCCGTCGGACGCCGCTGAGCCGTCGGCCCGGCGGAGTCGGGGCACTGCCGGGAAGCCGAGGTTGGGGGAGGGCCGCGATGCATCCTGCCGTACGCACACGCGCGACGAACCGCACCGGGCCGACGCCCGTTCCACAGCCGCGGACACGACGCATCCGGTCGCTGATCGACGCCGACGCGCTGCGTGTCCTGCACCGGGCGGCCCGTGTGCTGATCGACGATCTCCCGGAACTGACCGACCGGCTCGTGGACGTCCTGCGCGAGCAGGAACCGGCGTACCGGACGGCGCTGGAGAACGATCACACCGGCACGTGGGAGGAGGTGCACCGCTCCCTGCGGCACAGCGTGACCTCGCTGCTCGACCCGCGCGGTACCCGCGAGGCCGCCCACCGCTGCACCTGGCGCATCGGCGTCACCCGGGCCGAACAGGGACTGCCGCTGGACGCCCTGCTGCACGCCTTCCGGCTGGGCGGCTCCCTCGTCTGGCAGCGGCTGGTGGAGGAGACCTCCCGCTCGGCGCCCGAGGACATCCGGCTCCTCGTGCACGTCGCCACCGACGTGTGGAACTTCGTCGACGAGCACTGCAGCCTCGTGGCGGACGCCTACCGGCAGGCCGAACGGCAACTGGCCTGGCGGCGCGAGAACCGGGTTCGGCTCCTCGCGGCCGCCCTCCTCGACGGCACCAGCCGGATCGCCGACCTGCCCGAGACCGCGGAGGGACTGCGCCTGCCGGAGCACGGGCGGTACGTCGTCGTCGCGGTCACCGGCGGCCGGCCCCAGGTTCCCACGAGCGTGCGCCCCGCCCCCGTACCACCGGGTACGAGCGTCTACTGGCACTCGGGAGTGGAAGTGGACTACGGCATCGCCCTGGTCGGCGACGAGGGCGACGGGGAGGACGACCGGGACCCCATGGCGGCGCTCGGGCTTTCGGCCGACGACGCGTCCGAGGGGCGGATCGGTGTCGGCAGCGCCGTGGCCGGGCTGGCCTCGGTCGGCGATGCCCGGCGCCTGGCCGACCTCGCCCTGAGCATCTGCCCGCCCGACGGCGGCACGGTCCGGCTCACCGAGCACCTGCCCGAGGCCCTCGTGATCTCCTGCCCGGAGCTGGGCGCGACCCTCACCGAACAGGTACTCGGCCCGCTGCTGCGGCTGGAACCGGCAGACCGGGACGTACTGCTGGACACCCTTGCCGCCTGGTTCGCCTGCGACGGCTCCGCCCAGCGGGCCGGCGAGCGGCTCTACTGTCACCGCAACACCGTCCTGAACCGACTCCGCCGCTGCGAGCAGCTCACCGGCCGCTCCCTGGCGCGCCCGCTGGACGTGGTGCAGATCAGCCTCGCCCTGACGGCACGCCGACTGCTGCGCGGCTGACGGCAGGCCCACGCGGTCGGCTGCCCGCCGCGGGTCCCTGACGGCTGCGCGACCGACGCAACCGCCGCTCGGCCGGCCGCAGGTCTCTGGCAGCCCTGCGGTGGACCGAGAGCGGGTGCCGCCAGCGGCCTCCCGAGGAGCCCCGTTGGGCTGAGCCGCCGCGCCCTGTCGCCTTTGCCGCCCTCGTCGCGCCGACCCGCCTTCCCGCCTCCCGACCGGCGCTTTTGCGCCACCCCTGGGCACCCGCACAACCCCGGCCCACCCGCATTGGGACCACGCAGCGTCCTCGCCCGAACACCTGTACCGCCCGCCCGCGCCCGTGCTGTCGTGGGCTGCCCTTCCCCCGAAGCCCCCGTGCCCGACGGCACGGACCCGAGGAGCCGTGATGCCCGAAGCACCACCGGACGAAGAGGCCGCCCTGTACGTCGAGGGCCTCGACGTGACCTACGGCCGCGCCCTGTCCGCCCTTCGTTCCGTGTCCCTGACCGTCCCGCACGGCGCGATCGTCACCCTGCTCGGCCCCAACGGCGCCGGCAAGACGACCCTGTTGCGGGCGGTGTCGGGCACCCTGCGCCTGCACCGCGGCGCGATCACGGCCGGCCGTATCCGCTACGGCGCCACACAACTCGACGGACGCGACCCGGTCGCGGCCGTGCGGGCCGGAGTCGTGCAAGTCCCCGAGGGACGCCGGGTCTTCGCCGGCCTCACCGTCGACGAGAACCTCCGTTCCGGCGGCCTCGGCCTCGGCAGGCGCCGCCCCGCTCAGGTCGCCGCAGCCCGGGACCGGGTCTTCGCGCTCTTCCCGCGCCTGGCCGAACGCACCGGGCAGGCCGCCGGACTGCTGTCCGGCGGGGAGCAGCAGATGCTCGCCATCGGCCGCGCCCTGATGGCCGCCCCTCGCCTGCTCCTGCTCGACGAGCCCTCCCTCGGCCTCGCCCCGCAGATGGTCTACCGGATCGCCGAGGTCGTCCGCGAGATCAACGCCCAGGGCACCGCCGTCCTCCTGGTCGAGCAGAACGCGGGCATGGCGCTGTCCCTCGCCGACACCGCCCATGTCCTGGAGGTCGGCGAGGTCCGGCTCTCCGGCCCCGCCGACGAACTCGCCCGCACGGACGCCGTACGGCGCCTGTACCTGGGCGAGACCACCGAGACGACCGAGACCACCGAGACCACCGAGGCCACCGAGACGACCGAGGCGACGGAGCCGTCAGAGACCACGCACACGACCAAGACCACCACAGCCACCGGCACTACCGAGGGGCAGGGAGCCGCGTGACCGTCCGCACCACCGCACCGCCCGAACTCACCGCGACGGACGTGACCGTCCGGTTCGCCGGGCTCACGGCCCTGGACGCCGTGTCCTTCACCGTCGTCCCGGGCACCGTCCACGCGCTCATCGGACCCAACGGAGCGGGCAAGTCCACCTGCTTCAACGTGCTGTCGGGGCTGTGCCGCCCGGCCACCGGCGCCGTACGCCTCGGCGACGCCGAGCTGACCCGGCTCGCCCCGCACCGCATCGCCGCCCTCGGCGTCGCCCGCACCTTCCAGAACATCGTCACCACCCAGGGCACGGTCGCCGACAACCTGATGCTCGGCCGGCACGCCCTGACCCGGGCCGGCTTCGCCGCCAGCGCGCTGCGTCTGCCGCACGTGCGCCGCGAGCAGCGCGAGCACCTCGCCCGCGCCCGCGAGATCGCCGAACTCACCGGCCTGGCCGCGCACTTCGACAGCCCCGTCGCCCTGCTCTCCTACGGCGACCGCAAGCGCGTCGAGCTCGCCCGCGCCCTGTGCCTGGAACCCCGGGTCCTGCTGCTGGACGAGCCGGTCGCCGGGATGAACGCGGCCGAGCGCGCCCGCACGGTCGAGGTCGTGCACGCCGTGCGGGCCGAACTCGGACTGTCCGTGGTGCTGGTGGAGCACGACATGGGCCTCGTGATGCGGCTTGCCGACGAGGTCACCGTCCTCGACTTCGGCCGCGCCATCGCGCACGGCACCCCGGACGAGGTCCGCCGCGACCCGGAAGTGCTGCGCGCCTACCTCGGCACCGGCGCGGAAGAGGAGGACGCGGCATGACCACCTTCCTGGACAACGTCCTCAACGGGATCGCCCTCGGCGCGGTCTACGCCCTGGTCGCCCTCGGCTTCGTGATCATCTTCAAGGCGTCCGGCGTCATGAACTTCGCGCACGGCTCGCTGCTCCTGCTCGGCGGCTATGTCACCGCCGTACTCCACGACGACCTCGGCTTCGCCGGAGCCCTCGCCGTGGCCGTCCTCGTGACCGCGACCGTGGCCGGCGCCATGGACCGCTTCCTGCTCCAGGCCGGCGGGGGAGCCGACCCGCACGCCGCCCATGTGCAGACCATCGTCACCATCGGCGTCGACATCGTCATCCTCACCGACCTGTCACGACGCATCGGCGGCGACCTGCTCTCGCTCGGCGACCCCTGGGGCGACTCGGTGAGCGGTCTCGGTCCGGTGACCGTCGCCGACAGCCGGATCGCGGCGATCGTGGTGTCCACCGTCGTCATCGGCGCCGTCTTCGCCCTGTTCCGGTACACGGATTGGGGCCTTTCGCTGCGCGCCTCGGCCGAGGACGTGGAAGCGGCCGCCCTGATGGGCGTACGGCTGGTGCGGGTGCGCACCCTCGCCTGGTGCCTGGCCGGAGCACTTGCGGCGCTGGCGGCGGTGTTCCTCGCCGCGTTCCCCGCGCCCGGCCTGGAACGCACGACAGGGCAGATCGCGCTGAAGGCGTTCCCGGCGGCGATCCTCGGCGGGATGGCGTCACCGCCCGGCGCTCTCGCGGGCAGCCTGCTGATCGGGCTCACCGAGGCCCTCGTCGCCGGCTATCAGTCCGACCTGCATGTCCTGGGCGAGGGGTTCGGCGATGTCGCGCCCTACGCGGTGATGGTGCTGGTGCTGCTGATACGGCCCACCGGGCTGTTCGGCGGAAAGGCGGCGGTCCGTGTCTGAACGACTCTCCCGTGCCCGCGCGATCCGCCTGGGCCGGCCCTTCGCGGCCGTCGCCGTCCTGTGCGCGCTGCCCTTCTACCTCGATGCGTTCTGGCTGCGCATCGGCCTGTTCTCCATGGCGGCGGCCATCGGCGCGGTGGGCCTGGGCCTGCTGTCCGGCACCGCCGGGCAACTCTCCCTCGGCCACGCCTTCTTCCTGGCCGTGGGCGCCTACGGCTACGTATGGCTGGCCGGTGAGCCCGGACCCGGGCTGCCCACCGTCGTCGCCGCGGTACTCGCGGTGCTGCTGGCCGGGGCGGCCGGCGGGTTGTTCAGTCCCGTCGCCGGCCGGGTGCGCGGCATCTACCTCGGCGTCGCCACCCTGGCCCTGGTCTTTCTCGGACACCACGTCCTGCTCACCGCGGACTCCGTCACCGGCGGATTCAACGGCCGTTCGGTGCCACCGCTGGAAGCGGGCGGCTTCTCCTTCTCCGCCGACTCCGAACTCACCGTGCTGGGCGTGCCGTTCGGCGCCGAGGAACGGCTGTGGTACCTGGGACTCGTACTGTTCGCGGTCACCTGGTTCACCGCCAGAGGGCTCCTGCGAGGCCGTCCCGGACGTGCCCTGGTGGCGCTGCGCGACAGCGAGACCGCGGCCGCGGTGATGGGCGTCGACGTCTCCCGCTACCGCTCGGCGGCCTTCGTGGTGTCGTCGATGTACGCGGGCCTGGCCGGCGTACTGCTCGCCCTCTCCTTCCGCCGTGTGGTGCCCGACTATTTCAGCCTCGTGCTGTCCGTCGACTACCTCGCCATGATCGTCATCGGCGGACTCGGATCGGTGGCCGGAGCCACCGTCGGCGCCGTGTTCGTCACCGCACTGCCCCTGCTGATGACCCGTTACGCCGACCAACTCCCGCTGGTGGCCGCCCCCGGCACCACCGACGGCACCGTCGGACCCACCGAGGCGGCCCGCTATCTCTACGGCGCGTCGATCGTCCTGATCCTCCTCTTCGCCCCCGACGGCCTGCACGGCCTGGTCCGGCGGCTGCGCGCCCGCCTGCGGCGCACCCGGACAGCACCGCCACCCTCGAACGCCACCTCCCCGTCCCAACCGACCGCGCCAGCCGTACGAGCCAAGGAGCACACCTCGTGAAGCCCTCGCACGACCACACACACCGCGCCGCGCAGCGCAACAGGACGCTCCTGGCCGCGGCCCTCGCCGCCCTCCTGCTCGCAGGTACGGGATGCAGCTCCAAGGCCAAGACCTCCGACAGCGCGGGCGACGGCGCCGACGGCGTCAGGACCGGCCCCGGAGTCACCGACAAGACCATCAAGCTCGGCGCCCTCACGGACCTCACCGGCCCCTACGCGACCCTCGGCAAGAGCATCGTGCAGGCCCAGCAGATGTGGGCCGACGAGGTCAACGCCGACGGAGGCATCTGCGACCGGCGCGTGGAGATCGTCGTCAAGGACCACGGCTACGACGTCCAGAAGGCCGTCACCGCCTACGCCGACATCTCCGCGGACGTCGTGGCCCTGCCGCAGGTCATCGGATCGCCCGTGATGGCCGCGCTGCTCGACGACATCGACCGGGACAAGGTGCTGACCTTCCCCCAGGCCTGGGCCGCCTCCCTGCTGGACCGGGAGTCCGTGCAGGTCCTGGGCACCACCTACGACATCGACATGATCGCCGCCGTCGACTTCCTCACCCGGACCAAGGGCCTGGCGAAGGGCGACAGGATCGGCCACGTCTACTTCGAGGGCGACTACGGCGCGAACGCGCTGGAGGGCTCGCAGTGGGCCGCGAAGAAGGCGGGTCTGAAGGTCGTCGGGCAGAAGATCAAGGCCACCGACACCGACCTGTCCGCGCAGGTCTCGGCGCTGCGCAAGGAAGGTGTCAAGGCGATCCTGATCAGCGCCGGACCGGCACAGACCGCCTCGCTGGTCGGAGTCGCGGCCTCCCGCGGTCTGAAGGTGCCCGTGGTCAGCAGCGCCCCCGGCTACGCCCCGCAGCTGATGAAGACTCCGGCCGCGCCCGCCCTCGCCGCCATGCTGAACATCGTCAGCGCCGCCCCGGCCGCCAGCTCCGACCTGCCCGGCGTGCGGAAGATGGTCGCCGCGTACAAGAAGAAGTACCCGGACGCCCTGGTCGACGCCGGAGTTCTCTCCGGCTACAACGCCGCCCAGATCATGGGCGCCGACCTGAAGAAGGCCTGCGAGGGCGGCAGCCTCGCGCGCGAGGACGTCGTCAAGGCGCACCGCGCCCAGTCCAACGTCGACGTCGGCCTCGGCACCGCGCAGAACTTCTCCGACAAGGCGCAGCCGGCCAGCACCTCCACCTACGTGCACAAGCCGGACGCGAAGGCGGTCGGCGCCGCGGTGAACCTGGAGGAGGCGCACGCCGCGCCGGGCGTCGAGGAGTACCTCGCCTCCCGCGACGAGTGACCCGCCGGGCTCCCTGACGGAAAGCGGACCGGGCCGCGGCAGCACCGCCGTGGCCCGGCACCCTCGCCCACGGAGTCGGTTCGTTCAGCGGGCCCAGGAGACGGGTCAGGGCGCCGGCGTCGCCCTCGTGGTCGACGGACGAGTCGCCGGTGGGCCGGTGCGCGTCACGCGTGGTCGCCTTCGGTGAGTCCGATGGCGCGGGCGGCGGCGAAGATGCGGGCGCATCGCCGCGTCATGGCGTCCGGCGACTGGTCGGGGTGGTTGATCCACCAGCGGACCAGGGCGGTGCACAGGCCGCGCCACGCGTACTTGAGGGCGTCGGCGTCGAGCGGGTCGCCGGCTCCGGCCGATTGCAGCAGGTCGGCGGCGCCGGTCGCGGCGAGGTCGTCGATGGCGGTGCGGTAGTACGACGCGCGGCGGGCGGCGTCGCTGTCGGGCGGCAGCGTGGCGTCGTAGAGCACGAACCAGGCGTCGCGCCGCTCGTCGAGGGCGGTGAACAGCGCGGCGAGTACGCGCAGTGAGGTGGGTGGCGCGTCGGCGGCCGGTTCGGCCATCGCGGTGCGGACCGCACCGAGGAGGCGTTCGCCGACCGGGTCGAGGCAGGCGAGGTAGAGGTCCTGCTTGCTGCCGAAGTACTGGTGCAGCAGCGGCTTGGTGACGCCCACGCGCGTGGCGATGGCGGCCACGGTGGTGGCCTCGTAGCCATGACGGCCGAACTCCTCGGTGGCCGCGGCCAGGACTTGCTGTTCACGCGCGGCTCTCGGCACGCCCTTGGTGCCGGCCTTGGAGGAGTGCGTTGTCATGCCCTCGATCTTACCCTACGGTAATTTACCGTAGGGTAAATTCACTTGGACCCGCTGGGAGCACACTCATGCCTGCCACCGTGACCGACCCCGGCAACTCCCGCCCCCGCTCCTGGTGGGGCTGGGGCTACACGGACGCTCATCCCGGCGACGCCGAGTGCGTCGAGATGGGCGCGCTGCTGCCGGGCACCCTCGCCCGGCCCTTGCCGCTACCTCGGGTCGCCGACCTGGCCCTCGGCCGTCCCGCCGCGGCGCCCCCGCCCTCCCTCGCCCACCTGGTCACCGCGGATCCCGAGGACCGGGCCGCCCACGCCATGGGCAAGGCCTACCGCGATGTCATCCGCGCCCTGCGCGGCCGCCCCGGCCGGATCCCCGACCTCGTCGCCCGCCCGACCGACGAGAAGGAGGTGGCCGACCTGCTGGACTGGGCCGGCGAGCACCAAGTGGCCGTCGTCCCCTTCGGCGGCGGCTCCTCCGTAGTCGGCGGCGTCGAGTACCGCGGCGACGCCCACCGGGCCGTGCTGTCACTCGACCTGACCTCGATGAACCGGGTCCTGGAGATCGACACCGTCAGCCGCTCGGCGCTCGTCCAGGCCGGGGCACTCGGCCCCGTCCTGGAGGAACAGCTGCGCCCCCACGGCCTGACGCTGCGCCACTTCCCGCAGAGCTTCGAGTTCTCCACCCTGGGCGGCTGGCTGGCCACCCGGGCCGGCGGCCACTACGCCACCGTCCACACCCACATCGACGACTTCGTGCAGTCCCTGCGCGTCGTCACGCCCGCCGGAACCGGCACGTCCCGGCGCCTGCCCGGATCCGGCGCCGGACCCTCGCCCGATCGCCTGTTCCTGGGATCCGAGGGCACGCTCGGCGTCATCACGAGGGCGTGGATGCGCCTCCAGGAACGCCCTCGGCACAAGGCATCCGCGTCCGTCGCCTTCACCGACTTCCGGCGTGCGCTCGACGCCGTGCGCGCCATCGCCCAGTCCGACCTCGCCCCTGCCAACTGCCGTCTGCTCGACCCCGGCGAGGCGCTGCTGTCCGGCGCCTCGCACGACGGCTCCTGCGTCCTGGTCCTGGGCTTCGAATCCGCGACCGCCCCCGTCGACGACCGCCTCGCGAGCGCCCTGGACATGGCTCGCGCGCACGGCGGCACCGGCGAGGCACCGAAGGCGGAGGCGGACGCCCCGGCCGACGCGGCCGTCACCGCGTGGCGTTCGGCGTTCCTGCGCATGCCCTATCTGCGTGACGGACTGGCCCGTATGGGTGCCGTCGTCGAGACCTTCGAGACGGCCGCCACCTGGGACCGGATCCCCGCCCTGATCGACGCCGTCCGCACCGAGGTCGGCGCCGCCGCCCTGAAGGCCACCGGGCACGCGGCCACCGTCAACTGCCGCCTGACCCACGTCTACCCCGACGGCGCCGCCCCCTACTTCACCGTGGCCGTCGCCGGCCGCCCCGGCGACGAAGTCGCCGTCTGGGACGACATCAAGGCCGCCGCGACCGACGTCCTGCACCGCCACCGTGCCACCATCACCCACCACCACGCCGTCGGCCGCGACCACCGCCCCGGCTACGACCTCCAGCGCCCGGCCCCCTTCGCCCTGGCACTGCGCGCCACCAAGAACGCCCTGGACCCCCACGGCATCCTCAACCCCGGCGTCCTGATCGGCTGACGGCGGGCGGACGGTTCCGAGGGAATCCCGCGAGCCGCGATGAGTCCTGGAGCGTCCGGCGGTCGTACTGTCGAACCGTCACCGAGGAGGACTTCCGATGCGCAGAGTGACCTATTCGATGAACGTCTCACTGGACGGCTACATCGTCGGCCCCGACGGCGACATGGACTGGGGAGTGCCCGACGAGGACGTCTTCCGCTTCTGGATCGAAGATGTGCGGGAGCTCGGCGTTCACCTGATGGGACGACGGCTCTACGAGACGATGCTGTACTGGGAGACGGCCGATCAGGATCCGTCGCTGGACGCGCCGAGGCTGGAGTTCGCCGCGCTCTGGAAAGCGCTCCCGAAGGTGGTGTTCTCCAACACGCTGTCGGCGGTGGAGGGCAATGCCCGTCTGGTGTCCGGCGACGTGGCGACGGAGATCGAGCGGTTGCGTGCCGAGCCGGGGGAGGGGGACATCGCGATCGGCGGCGCGACCCTCGCCGCCGAGGTGGCCGCCGCGGGGCTGATCGACGAGTACCAGATCATGGTCTACCCGGTGCTGGTCGGCGGTGGCATTTCGTTCTTCCCCCAGGAAAAGAGCCGGGTGGATCTCGAACTCGTCGAGACCCGTACCTACAACTCGAGAGTCGTCCACCTCCGCTACCGGGCGGCTCGCCAGGACCCGCGATAGAGATCATTCAGAGCTCGGCCTGGGGACCGGGCCCCACGACCGGTCGCGCCTGTGCTGCCTCCGAGCCGTCGGCGCGGCCGCGCAGTGCCTGGTGGACGGACCACAGGACGGCGACGAAGGGCACGGCCACGACGGCGCCGATGAACCCGGCAGCGATCGCTCCGCCGACGACGGCGAGGGCCACGACGACCGGATGCAGACGCACGGCCCAGCTCATGACGACGGGATGCAGGAGGTGGCCCTCGATCTGACCGATGATCACGATCAGCGCGACGACGATGAGAGCGGTCACCGGTCCCTTCGTCGCCAGTGCGACGACGGCCGCCACGGCCAGGGCCATGGGTGAGCCGATCAACGGGATGAAGGCGGCCACGAATTCCAGCAGCGCCAGCGGAACGGCGAGGGGGACGCGCAGGACGAGCAGGGCGATGCAGACCAGGAACGCGTTGGTCGCCGCGACGAGCAGGATGCCGTGGGTGTACCCGGTGAAGGTCCGCCAGGCTGCCCGGCCGGCGACCATGAGGTGCTGCCGCGCCCTCCTGGGGAGCTGATCGCAGATCCACTGCCACTGCCGATCGCCGGAGTGCGTGAAGAAGACGGCACAGAACAGGGCCAGCGCGATGACCGTCAGCACTTCCAGGAGCCGGCTCGCACCGCTCACGGCCTCGCTGATGATCGTGGAGCGGTGGCTGGAGAGGAGCTTGCCGATCCTGGACTGGAGGTCGTCGAACGTGTTCGACGGGAGCCGGAAGGGCGGCTCCTCCAGCTGCCGCTCGATCCGGCCGACGCCCGCCACGAACTCCCTTTGCAGCCCTCTTCGCTGATCCGCCACGATCTCGCCCACCAGGGCAAGCCCTCCGAACACGACGGCGATACCACCGATCACGGCACTCGCCACGGCGAGCGGGCGTGGCATCTTGCGGGCGAGGAGTCCGGCCACGGGGCGCAGCACGGTGGTGAGAACCAGGCCGAGGAACACGGCGACGGCGACCCGATGGAACTGCCCGAGCACCGAGAAAACGGCACGCACCACGATCGCCACGACGATGATCCGCCATGCGTACGCGGCACAGGTCCGCAGCCACTCCGGCACGCGGGAGTCCGGGCCGCCGGTGCGGCTGACGGACGAGGCGGGCGGATCGGGCGGCGTGGCCATCCTGATGCCCGTACCACCCACCCGCCGCCGGATCGCGGAGCCGGCCCGGAATTCGCCCGAAGGCCGGTACCGGCGCCGGGCGGGGGCGGTGGGAGTCCGGGCCGCCGGTGCTCGACTCGGCCCAATGCCGCCGAGTGGGGGAGTGTCGGGCTGCGGGCGCTGCGGGGGCGGTCGACAATCGAGGGAGTGGAGGGCGTGTCCGGCCGGCCGCGTCGTGCCGTGGTTCGTTGCCGTGGTGGTGTCGGTCCGAGAGGAACGTGCTCATGGGCGCAGAGGCTTCGCCGGCCGCGCGCACGGGTGCCTTCGTCGCGGTGGCGGTCGCCCTGTTCTGCATCCAGCTCGACCTCTTCGCGCTGAACCCGGCCGTCCCCGGCACCGCCGTTGTCCTGGTGGTACGTCATCGGCTCGCGGACACGGCCGGGACCGGGAAGATCCCGCCGACGGGCCGTCCTCGCCCGGCCGGCCCGGATGACTCGGCCGGCCGGCGGGCCCCCGGCGGCGGTGCCGGCTCGCGGCCGTCACGCGGCGGGCGTCTGCCGTGACGGGCGGCGTGGAGCGGACCCGGATCCTGCACCGGTCGGCGCGGGTGACCCTCGCCGCGTCCCTGGGCTTCTACACCTTCGTCTACGGGCTCGACGAACCCGTCCTCGCCCTGTACGCGCTCTTCGGGCCGATCTCCCTGGGCCTGCTGTCCCCGATCCCCGGATCCGGGCGGCAGCGGGCCGAGGTGGTGCTGAAGGCACTGCCCGTGGGACTCGGGCTGGTGACCCTCGGGACCTTGCTCGCCGTGCACACCTGGGCCGCGGTGCTCGGCATGCTCGGCGTCGGCTTCCTCCTCGCCTTCGCGGCGATCGCGGGTCCCCGCCCGGCCGGAGCGGCGCCCGGACTCCAGCTCTTCTACATCCTGGCCTGCTTCCCGCCGTACGAACCCCAGACGCTGGGGCTGCGGCTGGCCGGACTCGTCTTCGGCGTGGTCGCGCTCGTGCTGTGCGAGCTGTTCTTGCTGCCGACCCCACCGGAGCCCACGTACCGCGCGGCCCTCGCGCAGGCGCTCGCGACGGCCCGCGACGCCATCACCGGGGACGACGCCCTCTCGCCGGAGGCACTGAGGAAGGCCGGTGCTCGGCTGCGGCTGTCCAAAACCTCGCCCGCCCAGCGTCCCGCCGGCCCGGGCCGGCGGGACCGCGGCCTGGCCCAGGCGGGGTCCGCCGCCCGCCGGCTCCTAGAACAGCTGGCGCATCTGACCGAGAGGGGCGAGCTGCGCGAACTCGTGCGGAGCGGTGCGAGGAACGACAGCGTTCGGGAGAGCGGAAAAGGCGGCCGGGACACGGCGCTGCGAACGCTGCTGCCGCGCGTGGTGTCGCTCCTCGACGAGACCGCCGCCGCCCTGCACACGGGCCGGGCCGCCCCGGGCCCGCAGCGGATGGACGAGGCCATCGACGACTTCCAGCGGATCCGCCTCCGGCAGGCGGCGGGACCCGCCGACGAGGTACCCGCGGCGGACGTGCTGCGCAGACAGGCGGCACTGCTGGCGGTCGCCGAGTCGGTGCGCGCCCTGGAGATCTCCGTACGGGTCGGCCTCGACGGACGGCGCACCCCGCCCATCGAACCCACGGAACTGTTCTGGTACACGCACACCGCCGCCGCACAGCTGTGGCTGCGCCGGATCACCGGCAACATCTCGCTGCGCTCGGTGCAGTTCCACAACGCCCTGCGGATCGCGATGGCGTTGGCCGCCGCACGCCTCGTGGCGGGCTCGCTCGATCTGACGCACGGCTTCTGGGTGCTGCTCGCGGTGCTCACGCTGAGCCGGACCACCGTGGGGGAGGCCTGGTCGGCCATCCGCCAGGCCGTCACCGGCAACCTCGTGGGCGCCGTCGTCGCGGGCGCCCTGCTCACCGGCCTGGGCCGGCACACCGAGGCGTACGCGGCCATCCTGGCGCCCGCCATGCTGATCGCCTTCGCGCTCGGGCCGCTGCTCGGCATCGCCTGGGCGCAGGGCCTGTTCACGCTGGTCGTGGCCACCGCGTTCGCCCAGATCGCCCCCGCCTCCTGGCGACTGGCCGAAGCCCGGATCGTGGACGTGGTCACCGGCAGCGCCATCGGTCTGCTGTGCGGAATGCTCGCCTGGCCGGCCGGCGCCCGCGCCGAGGTGCGCAGAACCATGGCGGGCCTCCTGTACGAGTGCGGCCCGCTGATCAAGGGCACCGTCGGCATGCTCGCCGCGGTGCCGCCGGGCTCCGTCCCCGCCCCGGCTTCGCTGCCCGCGCTGCACCGGCTGCGCCTGGCCGAGTCCGCCTACGCCCAGTTCCGCAGCGAACCCGGCAGCGACGCACACGTCCGCGCCGACTGGCACGCCGTGATCCTCACCGCCCACCACATCCTGCTCGGCGCCCAGTGGCTGCCCCGCTTCGACCTGCCCGCCGACGCCCTGCCGCCCGAGGCCGGTGACCGGGCCAGGGCCGGCGCCGACACGCTCGCCCGCAGGACCGACCGGCTCGCCGACCTGTGCAGCGGCAGACGACCGAAGGCAGCCGAGAAGGCGACGCCACCCGTGCGGCCGACCGGACCGCCGTTGCCGGTCCTGGTCGACCTCGACATGTGGCTGCGCAGCCTCACCGCCCAACTCACCCGCATCGAGGCCGCACTGCCCGAGGCGATCCGGCGGCCATCGCGCGGTACGGCGGCCGCCGGCACCGCGAGCCCAGGGCGCGGGGCCGGCCACGACGGGCCCGGAAGCTAGGGGCGCGCCGTGCCCGGCCGGCACCTCCGCGACGAACTACAGGGCCCCACCCTGCGCGGCTGGGTCTGGTGGCTGCCGCTGGCCGCGGTCCTCGTCGACGTGGCCGCCGAGTTCATCGTCAGCGGTCGTGAACCGGTGAGCTTCATGCTCATCGCGGTCCCGCCGCTGGCCGCCGCGACCCGCGGCCCGCGGGGCACCGCGATGTCGGCGGTCGTGTGCCTGGGGCTGCAGATCTGGATGGCGGCCCGCCGTCCCGGTCACGTGGACGAGCAGCACCACATCGCCATGTACCTCGCCACCGCCCTCATCGGCATCGCCAGTGTCGCGCTCGCCGCGCAGCGGGAACGGACCCGGCAACACCTCATCCGCGCCAACTCGGTCGCCGAGGCCATGCAGCGAACCCTGCTGCGCCCGGTGCCGCGAAGACTCGGCGCGGTGCGTGCCGCCGGGTTCTACGAGGCCGGCGAGGGCGGCACCCTCGTCGGCGGAGACCTGTACGACATGTGCGATACGCCCTTCGGGGTACGGGTGATCATCGGTGACGTCCGCGGCAAGGGGCTCGGCGTGGTGCAGACCGTCGCCGCGGTGCTGGGCAGCTTCCGGGTCTCGGCCCACGAATGGCAGAGCCTGAGCGCCCTGGCCGCCAGGCTGGAACTCAGCATCGCCCGCAACAGCCCGGCCGGCGACGACGGCGACCCCGAACTGTTCGTCACCGCACTGGTCGTGGAGTTCCCGCCGGAGGGCGGTGAGGTGCGCATCGTCGACCGCGGGCACCCCGCGCCCGTGGCGGTCGGCCCGAACGGCGCCCGACGACTGCCCACGGCGCCCGGACTGCCACTCGGGCTGGGCGGCCTTGCGCCGGACGGGGCCGACGCCACGGTGCACCCCCTCGGACCGTCGGAGGTGCTCGTCCTGCACACGGACGGAGTGAGTGAGGCGCGTGACGCGGGCGGCGTCTTCTACCCGGTCCTCGAACGGCTCGGGCAGCGGTTCTCCGGGGAGCGCGCACCGGACCCGCAGACGGTTGTCTCGTTCGTCCGCACCGACGCGGAACGCTGGTCGGCGCAGGCCGACAACGACGACCGTGCCGTCCTCGCCCTGTCGCTGGACCCCGTGACGTCCCGGCGCCGGACCGGACGGGACACCGGCGACGCCAAGGGCGGGTAGCGTCGCCGGCCCTCGACCAGGGCTGTGCGGTCAGCCGGAAGGACTGTGCGGTCGAGTTGTCACAGGGCCGCTGCACCCATTGCACGCTGTTCGCGGAACTGCCCGTCGTGCTCAGGCACTTGCGGCTGTGCCGGGCGACGAAGCGGTAGTTCCCCGATGCCTCCCGCTCGGGGCGCCACTGCTGGTTGCCGCCACCGCCGTGGGACCACAGCTGCAACGGCGCGTTGGGCGGCCAACGGCGCCTGCGTCGACGCCAGGGCGGCGGCCACTGCGCATGTCATGACACGACTTATTTCACCTCATGATGTGAGAAGTGCGCGAAATGACCTGTCAAGCGGATGGCGTGTATCGGCGTCCAGGAGGTCCGGTTCGACGAAGGAGATGCCGGGAGATGCCGCAGTTCCACCGCCGTGCTGATCGGCGGTGGAACGTTCTTCGCGGCCATCACGATGCTCGGGGTCACGCGACTGGCTGTCCCGGGCCGGATGGTCGAGCCGGAGGGCACCGCCGTCGCGTCAACCGCCGAGTCGGTTGATCTGGTCCGTCCGCACAACTCGCGGTCCGGAACCGTCGAGCCGGGCGACGGCGATCATCGCCCGTCCGAGGTGCTCGGTGCTGGTCACGTAGCGGGGCGTCACACGGCGCAGGACCGGATAGAGCCAGGACGTGAACCGGTACGCCAGCCGGTACCACCGCGTGGCGGAGGTCTCCCCATGGACGGGCTGGATCCATCCGGGGCGGAAGGCGTACGCGTGCATGTCCATGGCCATCAGCGCATTCTCCGTCCGGCCCTTCACCCGGGCCCAGAAGACGCGTCCCCGCTCCGTGCTGTCGGTGCCTTCCCCCGACACGTACACGAAGGTCACGTGCGGATTGTCGGCGGCCACCACCCGGGCGGCCTCCAAGGTGCAGTCGTAGGTGATCCTCTCGTAGTCCTCATGGCTGAGTCCCACGGACGAGACCCCGAGGCAGTAGAAACAGGCGTCCGCCCCTGAGAGTTCTCTTGCGATCGGGGTGAGATCGGAGAAGTCGGCGTGCCGCACCTCGCGAAGCTTCGGCGCGTTCCTGCCGAGCGGCCGACGTACGACGGCGACGACTTCGCCGACCTCCGGTTCTTCCAGGCATGCGCGCAGAACACCTTGGCCGACCATGCCTGTTGCCCCGAAGAGAACTACCTTCACCTTGCCTCCATCCGGATTGCTCGCGGCGGGGGTGTACCCGGCAGGTCATCCCCGCCGCAGGGGGTCAGGTCGACCAGAGCACGGCGCCGTTCTGGACGATGACCACCTTGGCGTCGGCACGGAGGACGAGTCGGGCTCCTTCGTGGCCCCAGGTCTGGGAGGCCCAGATGGGGCGGTCCTCGCCATTGTGGATGACGAGGTTGCCGTCCGACTGGAAGATCGCCCGGTGGTTCGAGCCGAAGGTCATGGACGCCCAGATCGGGTTGCCGTGCTCGTTGTAGACGACGAGGTTGCCGTCGGTCTGCATGACCATCCGGATGCGGTTCGTGGTCCAGGCCTGGTTGACCTCCAGGACGCTGGTCGCGAAGACGGTCTCGGTGCTCCAGTTCGGCTGCGGGGTCGCCTTGGGCTTCGGCTTGGGCTTGGCCTTCGGCTTCGCCTCGGGTTTGCTGCTCGGGCTGGACTCCGGCGTGGGTACGACGGGCTGGGGCGCGGTGACCTTGGCGGGCGCGCTCTTCGTCGCCTTCGCCTTCTTCGGGGACGGACTGGGCTTCTCGGCCACGTAGTCGTCGAGGGCGGCGGGGGCGGACGTCGGGTTGAGGACGGTGTCGGAGCCCTCCGCGGCCAACCCCTTGGCGGAGTCCGGGGGGCCGTCGTCCTTCGCGCTGCCGGTCAGCAGCAGGGGTATGGCAATCAACGCGGCGCCGGCTATCGCCGCGCCCGCCAGGATCGGCTTGCGAGGGCGGCCGCTGCCGGCACCGGTGTTGGTCCTGGTGCCCGGCGGCGTCGTCGCCACGGCGGCCGCTACGGCGACGCGCTCCTCTGATGCCTCGGTGGTCCCGGCTGCGGCTGAGGCAGCGGCTTCGTCGGATCCGGTGGCGGTGGTCTCACCGGTGTCGGGGACCGGGGTGGCGGTGGGCTCCCCGGTGCCCGAGACGGTGGGCTCCCCGGTGCCCGTGGCGGTGGTCGCCTCGGCAGCGGCGGCAGTCGGCTCCCCGGCCCCGGTGGTGCCGGACTTCGCCCCTGCGGTGCCGGTTTCCGACGCGGTGTTCCCGGACTCCGCCTCAGGAGCAGGAGCAGGAGCAGGAGCAGGAGCAGGAGCCGCAGCAGGGGCGGGACTCGGGGTCGGCTCGTCCGGTGCGGCAGGCGTGGGCGGCATTGCGGTCTCCCCTGCGCGGGTGGCGGCCGCCTCCGCGTTCGCGTCGGGGGTGGGGGGCTGGGGGGACATGCGGTACTCCTCCTCGGTGGCGGAGCTGTCGGTTGTGGCCGGGGCCCGTGCAGTGGTCGGCTGGACGAACACCGGGAAGCCCGGCGGGTGCTGTTCGAGCGCCGCGCCGGGGTCGGACCGGTTCGGCCCGGTCCCGGTCGCCGAGGTGCACCGACCCGCCGCGGTGGCGGCCGCAGACCGATCCGACGCCTTCTCGAACTACGAGGTCTTCCCGTACGGCCCAACTTAGCCCGTAGCAAGGGCGATCGGCCGACCGCCTCCCCCAACTCCCGCGTCGCTTTGTCCACTCACGCCTCGCTGCTCCCGGAAAGTTCCCGACCCGGGCAGCAAACGGGCACGCGGGCACGCGATTCGGACCCTGCCCGCTCCGCAACGGGCGGTGCTCGTGTGGCATCCTGGGCTCCCGATCTGATCATCGCCGGCACGTGCGCAAGCCGCCGGCACCCAAGTGTTCGTACTGACCGAAGAGTTCAGGTGGAGATGCGGCCCGGACAACGGCTAGAGGGCGGGCCCGACGTGCCCGACAGCTCCGGGCCGGCCACCGTGGAGCCGTCCGGCGCCGACGACGTCGAGGTCACCGACATCCCCGGGATACCCGAGGCCGTACGGGACGCCGCCCGCCGTGCGCCCGGCCACTGGATCGGGATGGTGGACCCGGAGTGGACCCAGGACCGTACGCCGCCGGAATGGGCGGTGGCGGGGGAGTGGCAGTCCGACGACAGCGGAGACGTCGGGGTCTACCGTCCCAACCCGGCCTACCGGCCCTCGGCACGGGTGCTCGGCTGGCCGGAGCCCACCGACCCGGTGGACGCGGCGGCGCAGCGGGCGGCCACCGGCTACGGCTCGGTCGACGAGGTGATCGCGGTGCTCGCGGAAGCGGAGGTCACGGTGGTGCGCGGACCGGACGGCGGGCCGCTGACGGCAGCCGGCCTGGACGGAAGCCCAGTGATCCTTTCGTTCACCTCACCGGCACACGAGTTCATGTCCGCGGCACTTCGCCATGACACCGTTCCGGCGCAGGAGCTGGCCCGATCGCTGCGCGGTTCCGGTGCGCAGCTGATGGTCAACGCCGGTGCCGCGGCCCCCCTGCTCGTCCCGGCGGACAGGCTCCTCGACGCCCTGCCCGAACCGGAAGCCGAGCAGGCGCCCGCGGCCCCTTCCGAGGTCCGGACCCGCAACTCTTCCGAACCCCGGCCCCACACCACAGGGAGGACCCCGTGACGCGTCCGGCCCAGAACACCCCCGCCTCCCCACGGGCGGAGTCCGGTTCCGCCGGCGAGGAGACGGCCTCGACCGCCACCGTCGCCCAGCCCCAGCCCCAGCCCCAGCCCCAGGTTGAGTCCACCCAGGGGCAGGGCGAGGCCGACCGGGCGAAGTCGCGAGGCACGCAGGCGAAGCCCGACGCCGAGGCCGGGACATCGGCCGCCGCACCTGAGTCCGCCGCACCTGAGTCCGCCGCACCTGAGTCCGCCGCACCCGAGGCCGCTGCGAAAGGCCGTACCACCGGGCCGGAGCCCGCGGCAGAAACCGCCCCCGGCAGCCGGTCCGGGTCCGAAGCCGAGTCGAACCCCGACTCCGACTCGGAGTCCGCCCCCGGCGCTGCCGCGGAGGCCAAGAGCCGGCTGCCCGCGCTCGTGCGGACCATGACCGCCACCGCCATCGACCGGCCGCAACAACAGGCCGCTCCCGTGGGCCGGCCGGGCAAGGCCGTGCTGGCCGGGGCCGCCGTCGCCGGGGCACTGCTCGTGTCGGTGCCGTTCCTCGTGCTCACCGGGGGCGACGACAAGGACGCCGGAACGGCGCCGGCGGGAGGCACCGTACTCGGTGACGGCGCGCAGGAGGCACCGGGCGACTTCGTGGTGACCAAGCCCGACACCGGCACTCCGGACGACGACGAGAAGCGTTCCGGCAAGCCCGACAAGCCGGTGAAGCAAGCCCCGGGCGGGGGCACGGCGCAGGGCTCGGGCAAGGAGACGCCGAAGCAGGACGGCGGCGGAAAGGAGCAGCCCAAGGGGGACACGGGCAAGCAGGACGAGCCCGCGAAGCCGGGTGGCGGGAAGACGTCCGGGGGCGGCGCCGCCGACCAGCCCGCGAACCCCGGCCCAGGTGTGACGTTCAGCGCCCCGGTCTCCGTGCGCAGCCATCTCTCCGGTCGCTGCCTCGACGTACCGAACGCCGACTTCGGCGACGGCAAGAAGCTGTTCGTGTGGGACTGCAACAACGGCGTGGCGCAGAAGTGGCAGTTCGCCTCCGACGGCACCATGCGCATCCAGGGCCTGTGCCTGGACGTGGCCAACGCGAACTACAACGACGGCACCCCGATCCAGATCGCCCGGTGCAGTGGCAACGCCGCCCAGAAGTTCGTCCTCAACGAGCGCCACGACCTGGTCAACACCGTCGTCGGCAAGTGCGTCGACATCAAGGACAACAACACGGGCAACGGCGCCTGGCTGCAACTGTGGACCTGCGCCGGCACCGACAACCAGAAGTGGAGCGTCTGACCGCGCTCCGGACGCCTTCCGGCCGAGAGCATCGCTCCCGGCATCTGCCCGCCCCGGCAGCGGGGCATGATGGCACCGTCGGTTCGCCGACACCCGCTCCCGGAGACCGGGGGCGCCAGCTGAAGACGTTGCCCCAGCAAGGAGGTTGGTGCGTGTCGCGCCAGGTACTGACGGTCGGTCCCGGGGACCGGGACCGCTACCGGACGATCGGTGAGGCACTCGCGGCTGCCCGTACCGGGGCGCTGATCAGCGTCCGGCCCGGGACGTACGCGGAGAACCTGGTGATCCACACCAGGGTCACCCTCACCGCCGCCGAGGGCCGGGGCACGGTCGAGATCCGGCCACGTTCGGGCAGCGTCCTCGCCCTGCGCGCCGACGCCGTGATGCTCTCCGAGCTGTCCCTGCGCGGCGGCGACGCCGAGTTGCCCGCCGTGGACGTACGGCGCGGGCAGGCCGCGCTCGACGGCTGCGAGATCGTCGGCGCCGCCTGGACCGCGGTACTGGCCGGGGGCACCGGCTCCCTCGCGCTGCGCGACTGCCGGGTGAGCAACCCCCAGGGCGCCGGCATCGTCGTCACCTCGACCACGCCCACCACTGTGGAGTCCTGCACGTTCGAGCACCTGGGCACCAGCGGGCTCGTCCTCGCCGAACAGGGCGAGGCGCGGCTGCGGGGCTGCACGGTGCGCGCCGCGCGCGGCAACGGCCTGCTCGCCAACGGCGACTCCACCGGCAGCGTCGAGGACTGCGACATCTCCTCCACCGACAAGCCCTCCATCGCCCTGGAGCAGAACTGCTCCCTCACGGTGGTGCGCACCGTGGTGCACGACACCAGCACCGGAGTGCACCTGAGCAGCGCGGGCCGTACGACGCTGGAGGACGTCCGCGTCACCGGCGCCTCCGGCAACGGGATCGCGTTGGCCGGGGGCACCGACCCGGTGCTGCGCCGCTGCCGCGTCTCGCGCACCCGGGGTCACGGCATCGTGGTCACCGACCGGGCGCGCGGCACCTTCGAGGACTGCTGGGTGGACGGCGCGCAGGGCGCGGCGCTCCGGGTCGCGGGGGCCGCCTCCCCGGCGCTGACCGGTCTGACGGTCCGTGACTGCGAGCAGGCGGGGCTGCTGTTGGAAGAGGACTCGGCGCCCGAGCTGGACCGCCTGGAGGTCATCGGTGGATCGCCCGCGGTCTCGGTGCGCGGCGGCGCCAACCCGCTGCTGCGCCGGGCCCGGCTCGTGGAGCCCTCCGGCGACGGCATCACGGCGGGCAAGGACGCCCGCGGCCGGGCCGAGGACTGCGAGATCGTCCGGCCGAAGGGCGCGGGCGTGCGCGTGGGCTCCGGCAGCACCCTCTACCTGGCAGGTGGCGGCGTCTCGGACACCGCCACCAGCGGCCTCGTCGTGGAGGACGGCGGCAATGTCACCGTCCGGGACTTCCGTGTCGAGATATCCGGCGAGGAAGGCGTCGTCGTCGCGGCGGGCGGTGAGCTGACCGCCAACCGCACCACGGTGCACGCCGCACAGGGCCACGGCTTCCTGCTCCGCGAGGGCGCGCTCGCCTCGCTCAGCGGCTGTGAGGTCTCCGGCGGTGCCCAGGACGGCTTCCGGGTGGAGTCCACGGCCCCGGTCTCGCTCGTGAACTGCCTCGCCCGGGAGAACGAGGGCGGCGGCCTCGTACAGACCACTCCCGGTGAACGGCTCGCCGTGGACGGCCTGAAGAGCACCGGCAACGGCAAGCGGGACGCCTGGGGCAGCGGCAGCGCCGAGAACACCGACCCGGCGGGCTCCGGCGCCGCGGACGCACCCCCGCCGGACCGCGTGGACGGCCCGCTCGGGGCCCTCAACGCGCTGATCGGCCTGGAGAACGTCAAGCAGCAGGTCGGCACCCTGGTCAACCTGACCCAGCTCGCCCAGCGCCGCGAACAACTCGGCATGTCCGCACCGCCGATGAGCAGACATCTGATCTTCGCCGGCCCGCCGGGCACCGGTAAGACCACCGTCGCCCGCCTCTACGGGGCGATCCTGGCCGAACTGGGCTCCCTGCGCAGCGGCCACCTCGTGGAGGTCTCCCGTGCCGACCTGGTCGCACAGGTCGTCGGCGGGACCGCTATCAAGACCACCGAGACCTTCCAACGGGCCCTCGGCGGCGTGCTGTTCGTCGACGAGGCGTACACCCTCACCGCGGACAGCGGCAACGGCGGCGCCGACTTCGGCCGCGAGGCCGTGGACACCCTGTTGAAGCTGATGGAGGACCACCGCGACGACGTGGTCGTGGTCGCGGCCGGATACTCCCGCGAGATGGAGTCGTTCCTCGGCTCCAACCCCGGCCTGGCCTCCCGCTTCTCCCGGACCGTCGAGTTCGAGAACTACTCCGTGCCCGAACTGGTCGCCATCATGGAGAACATGTGCGGCCAGCACCAGTACGAACTGGGCGAGGGCACCGCCGAGGCGCTCGCGGCGCACTTCGAGGCGATGCCCCGGGACGCCGGCTTCGGCAACGGCCGTGCCGCACGCGGGGTGTTCGAGGAGATGGTGGACCGGCAGGCCGTACGCCTCGCCTCGCAGGCCCAGGTCGGCGAGCACGACCTGCGGCTGCTCCTCCCGGAGGACGTGTCGGCCACCGCCGCCGCGAAGGCCGCCGAGTCCGGCGCGCCTCAGGACGACCCGCTGACCCGCCTCGGCGACATGATCGGCCTGGCCGAGGTCAAGCGCGACGTCGCGGACCTGGTCAACCTCATCACCACCGCACGCCACCGCGCCGCGGCCGGGCTGCCGGTGCCCTCGCTCAGCCACCACCTGGTCTTCACCGGCCCGCCCGGCACGGGCAAGACCACGGTCGCCCGCCTCTACGGCGAGATCCTGACCCAGCTCGGCATCCTGGAACGGGGCCAGTTGGTGGAGGCGGCCCGCGCCGACCTCGTCGGCCGCTACATCGGCCACACCGCCCAGCTCACCCGCGAGGTCTTCGAACGGGCCCGCGGCGGTGTGCTGTTCATCGACGAGGCGTACACCCTCACCCCGCAGGGCGGCGGCGCCGACTTCGGCCAGGAGGCGGTGGACACCCTGCTGAAGCTGATGGAGGACCACCGCGACGAGGTGGTCGTCATCGTCGCCGGCTACACCGACGAGATGGAGCGCTTCCTCGCCTCCAACCCGGGTCTGTCCTCGCGCTTCCCGCGCCGGATCACCTTCGCCGACTACTCCTCCGAGGAACTGGTCACCATCGTGCGCGCACAGGCCGCGAGCATGGGCTACGAGTGCGGGCCCGGCACCGGCCCGGTGCTCAAGTCGTACTTCGAGGCGCTGCCCCGGGACCGCTCGTTCGGCAACGCGCGGCTCGCCCGGCAGGTGCTCGAATCGATGGTCACCCGCCAGGCGGGGCGGCTCAGTTCGCTGGCCGCACCCACACTCGACGACCTGCGCATCCTCGTTCCCGAGGACGTCGTCGCGGCCCCGAAGGCGGCCGGCCTGTGAAGCCTCCCGCCCGCGGGGCCGCCCGACTGCTGTCCGGCGCCGGCCTCGCCGCCGCACTGCTCCTGCCCGCTGCCGTCACGGCCCACACGGCACCTCAGTCGGGGGTACCGACGGCCGACGGGAAGAAGGGCCAGGAACTTCCGGCGATGCCCTCCGCGCTCGACACGGACGCCGAGTGCACCGCCGCCTCTCGTGCCAAGGCGAAGAAGCAGGACTGGTCACGCCAGCGCCTCGACCTGGACCGGACGCACGGCCACGGCATCGGCGCGGGTGTGACCGTCGCCCTGATCGACACCGGCGTCGCCCCCGACGCCGACGGCCTCGACGGCCGCGTCACCGCCGACGGCTCGGCAGCCGACGACTGCGTCGGACACGGCACCTTCCTGGCCGGGCTGATCGCCGGTAGCGGTTCCCGTCTCACCGGGGTCGCCCCGGGCGCGCGGATACTGGCCCTGCGCGGTACGGACACCCGCGGTGAAGCGAGCCCGGCACTCGTCGCGGCCGCGGTACGCGAGGCAACCGAGGCCGGGGCCGACGTCATCGCGGTCACGGTGGCCCTGCCGCGCCGGGACACGGAACTGACCCGCGCGGTCGCCGACGCCCGCCGCGCGGGCGCGATCGTGGTCGCCGCGGCCGCCCCCGACCCGCCGACGCGGGGCGGCACCGACGAGATCGCGTCCCGTGTGTACTGGCCGGCCGGGGAACCGGGAGTTCTCTCGGTCGCCGACATGCTCCCCGGCGGCCTCCGCCCGGACCGGGCACTGCCCACCACGGGCATCGACCTGGCCGCGCCCGGGGCCGGTGTGGTCTCCGGCGGCCCGCGCGGTGACGGCCACTACCTCGGCGCCGGCGCCTCGGTCGCCGCCGCCTACGCCGCCGGTGCCGCCGCGGTGGTCCGCGCGGCCCACCCGGACGACTCGCCCGACACCGTCACCCACCGCCTGACCGCCACCGCCTACCCCGCCGACATCCCGCAACTGGACGCGTACGCCGCCGTGACCACGGTCCTCGGCGACCCGGATGCGTCGGCCGGCACCGAGCGCGCCGCGGAGCGCGTGGCCGTCCGTGACACCTCCGACGCCGACGCCGCCACCGACCGGGCCGCGCTCTTCGTCATCCTCGGCTCCACCGCCGTACTCACCGTCCTGTGGGCCGCTTTCACCCTGCCCAGGGCACGCGCCCGAGGCTGGCGCCCGGCGCGGGCCGGGGGCGGGGGATCGCCGGAGGACTGACGGTCTGCACGGGAACGACGACGGCGGGGATCACCAGGTGATCCCCGCCGTCGTCGTTCCGTCTCAGCCTTCCTGGCCGGCTGCGGTCTCCACCAGAGCCGTCTGCATCAGCCGTGCCTTGCGGCGGGCGATGTGGAGGGCCCGGCCCGGCGGCAGGTTGACGGGTTTCGCATTGCCGAAGAGGCGGCCCTCGGTGGGCGGGCAGGAGAGCAGGATCGCGGGGTTGTTCGCCTCGTCCATCCGGCGGATGAGGGAGTCGCTCAGACCCCGGCCCGCGCCCATGGCGCTACGGGCGACGATCACGTGCAGGCCCATCTCGAAACCGAGCGTCAGATGCTCGAAGAGCGGCTCGAACGGGCTCTGGAAGGAGTTGCTGGAGACCATGTCGTAGTCGTCGACCAGGATGAACAGACGCGGGCCGGTCCACCAGTCGCACTTGCGCATCCGGGCGGGGGCGATGTCCGCCCCGGGGACACGGGTCTTCATCGCGCGGGCCGCCCCGTCGATCGTCTCCTTGAGGTTGTCCAGGGAGATGACGTGCCCGATGCGGTACTCCTCAGGGATTCCGTCCACCAGCGTGCGCCGGTAGTCCACCGCGATGATCTTCGCCTCGTGCGGGGCGTACCGGGCGGTGATGCCCGCGGTGATCCGGCGCAGCAGGTTGGTCTTGCCGCTCTCCGTGTCGCCGACCACGATCAGGTGCGGGGTGCGGCTGAAGTCGTGCCACACCGGCTCCAGGGCGTCCTGGTCGATGCCGAGCGGAAGGCGCATGCCGCCGCCCTCGGTCTGCTCGGGCGCCGGGAGTTCGGCGAGCGGCAGCCGGTGCGGCAGCATCCGGACCTGCGGCGCGGCCGGGCCCGGCCAGTGCCTGGCCACCTCGCCGACCAGGTGGGCGACCCCGTCGCCGAGGTCCTCGAGGGAGCCGCTGCCGTCCAGACGGGGCAGGCCGGCGAGGAAGTGCATCTTGCTGTCGGCGGTGATGCCGCGGCCACCGCTGCGCGGCACCGAGCGGGCCTTGCGGGTGTCGATCTCCGAGTCCATCGGATCACCCATCCGCAGCTCCAGGCGGGTCGCCGCCTGATCGCGGACCTGCGCGGACAGCTCCACCCAGCGGGTCGTGGTGATGAGCAGGTGGATGCCGTAGTTCAGGCCGCGCGCGGCGAGCTCGTTGAACTTCGGGACCAGGTCGTCGTAGTCCTGACGGACCGTGGACCAGCCGTCGACCACCATGAACACGTCGCCGAACGGCTCGTCGGGGAACTCCCCGGCGGCGCGGCGACGGCGGTAGGACTGCATGGAGTCGATGGTGTGGTCGACGAAGAACTGCTCACGCCGGGCGAGCAGCGTCATCACCTCGGCGACGGCCCGGTGCACCCGCTCCGGGTTGAGCCGCGCCGCGACCCCGCCGACGTGGGGGAGCGCGGCGAACTGGGAGAGGCCGCCGCCACCGAAGTCGAGGCAGTAGAACTGGATCTCGGACGGCGTGTGGGTCAGGGCGAGCGCGGCGATCAGGGTGCGGGCGAGGGTGGACTTGCCGCTCTGCGAGCCGCCCGCGACGGCGACATGGCCGCCGGCTCCGGACAGGTCGACGACCAGCGGGTCGCGGCGCTGCTCGAAGGGATTGTCGACCAGGCCGACCGGGACCCGCAGCCTGCCCGTGCCGGACCAGCCGGCGGCGGTCAGGCCGCGCTCGGGGTCGGCGGCGATGCCCGGCAGCAGCGTGTCCAGCGGGGACGGCTCGTCCAGCGGCGGAAGCCAGACCTGGTGGGCGGCTGGACCCGAGTCGCGCAGCCGCTCCAGGGCGACGTCGAGCAGGGTCTCCTCGTCGCCGCCCTCCTCGGTCTCCGGCTCCGGAACGGGCGTGGGGTCGAGGGTGCGCGGCACGACCCAGCCGCTGGTCCACGGCACCACCTGGCTGGCCACCCGGGCCTGCACGACCGCGCCGGTGCGCCGCCGGTAGGTGCCGGAGGAGTAGGCGGCGCGGAAGCGCGTCAGGGCCTCCACACCGGACTTGAGATAGCCGCTGCCGGGCTGGGCGGGCAGCTCGTAGGCGTCCGGCACGCCGAGCACACCGCGGCTCTCCATGGCGGAGAACGTGCGCAGGCCGACCCGGTACGACAGGTGGCTCTCCAACTGGTGCATACGGCCCTCGTCCAGGCGCTGCGAGGCCAGCAGCAGATGCACGCCGAGCGAGCGGCCGAGGCGGCCGATCATCACGAACAGATCCATGAACTCGCGGTGCGCGGAGAGGAGTTCGCTGAACTCGTCGACCACCACGAACAGGCTGGGCAGCGGGGTGAGGTCGGCACCGCCGGCGCGGGCGCGCTCGTACTCCAGGGCGGAGGTGTAGTTGCCGGCCGCGCGCAACAGCTCCTGGCGGCGGATGAGTTCGCCGTGCAGGGCGTCCTGCATGCGCTCCACCAGGGCGACCTCGTCGGCGAGGTTGGTGATGACCGCGGAGGTGTGCGGCAGCTCCTCCAGGCCGAGGAAGGTGGCGCCGCCCTTGAAGTCGACCAGGACGAAGTTCAGCGTCTCCGAGGAGTTGGTCAGGGCGAGGCCGAGGACCAGGGTGCGCAGGAGTTCGCTCTTGCCGGAGCCTGTGGCGCCGATGAGCATGCCGTGCGGGCCCATGCCGCCCTGCGCGGACTCCTTGATGTCCAGTTCCACCGGGCGGCCGTCGACGCCGACCGCGATCGGCACCCGCAGCCGTGCGGAGCCGGTGTGCCGGGCGAACAGGGCCTTGGTGTCGTGCCGGTGCAGATCGGGGATGCCCAGCAGGGTGGTCAGCTCCACGTCGCTGTCCAGCGGCTGCGCGATGTCGCTGCCCAGGCTGATGCGGCGGGAGGCGAGCAGCCGCGCCAGGGACTGTGCGCCGAGCGGGCCGAGCCGGTCCGGCCGGCCGAGCGGCACCGAGCGCTCCTTGCGGCTGCGGTCGGTGCGCACCAGGTTCACCTGGTCCGGCCCGACGGTCAGCCGCAGCGTGTTGCGGCCGGGCCGCCAGCGCAGCGCGCCGGAGACGTCCAGCACCACGGCGTTGCGGTAGCCGTGGCCTTCCCAGCGGTGGCCCTCGGGGACGGTGATGCCGTCCAGGACGACGACCGTGTACGGCTCGTCACGGCCCGGTCGGGCATCCGGGTCGAAGCCGGGGCGCTCGGCGAACTCGGCGCCGAGCAGGTCGTCCAGCTCGGTCAGGTCGGCCGTGATCCGGCGGACCTGACCGGCACCGTCCTCCTCGTGCGGATGCAGCGCGTGCGGCAGCCACTTGACCCACTCCCAGTCGGCGCGGCGCTCGTCGCTGACACAGAGGGCGATCCACAGCTCCTCCGGCGCGTGGAACACGGCGAGCTGACCGAGAGCGGCACGCAGCAGGGCGCGTACGGCTTCGTCGTCGACGCCCTCAGGGCTCCCGGGCGACGCGGCGGGCTCCTCGTCCAGTGCCTCCTCGGGGCGCAGCAGCACCCGCGCGGACGAGCGCAGATAGAGGCCGAGGGGCTGCTCGGGAATCGTGGAATAGGCGCGGATGAAGCGCCGCAGGGCGTGTGCGCAGAGCGGTTCGAGGTCCTCCACCGGGCGGGTGGACACCGGGTTCAGGGTGAGGGCGAGCTGCTGTTCGCCGACCGCCAGCCGGACCTCGCCGAAGTCCTCGTCGGCAGGGCGGCGTTCCCACAGCCGTGAGGTGCGGGCCAGCGAACGCAGGGACGAGGGCTCCGGGTGACGCCAGGCGAGCGCCCGCTGCTGCTCCACGATGGTGGACCGGACCCGCTTGCGGGTCTGCGCCAGATAGCGGAGGTAGTCACGGCGCTCGCCCTTCAGGCGCTGCTTGCGCTCGCTGGAACGGCGCATCAGCTGGCCCAGCAGCATCGCGCCGGCGGACAGCGCCATCACACCCATCGCCAGGTAGATGAAGACCCCGTTGCCACCGCCCGGGCGCAGGAACATCAGCATCATCGACACCGACATCAGCGCCATCGGCAGATAGGTCCATATCGCCGAGGTGTCGGGCACCGTCTCGGCCAGGACCGGCGGCTCCTGGAGGGTCAATTGCCCTTCGGGCATCTCGGGACCGCGCCTGCGGGCCGGCCGGCGAAACAGCACCACACTCAAGGAACAGAACCTCCGGTTTCACTGGCTTTCCGGCCCACGCCGAATACCGGGACACCCGGCAGCCGGAAAGACCGCACCGCGCTCATTTTCCGGGGACCCGGGTACGCGGTGAACGCCGGATGAATGTTGTGAGCGGAAAGCAGGGAACGGTCAACTCTCCCACCATTCAACTGCATACCGGACAAGGAGCCCGGTCCCCAGCACGTTCCGGCGAGCGTAGGCAGTAGTCTGCATTCACGTAACGCGACCTGTCCACGCGGGAGAGGTGGTTGCCGGGCTCGCGGACGTAATTCCCCTGTCCGACCCCCCTGTTCTGGCCCGTGCGGACCCTCCGTACTCTTCGCACTGCCCCGCACGCGGGGAAGTCCTCCCGCCAAAACTCCCACGGAAGACGAGAGTTCAGCTGATGACCGACAGCGCGGTGGCCGAACTGTGCCGCCTGACCGTACGTGCGCCGAGCGTCTCCGTCGATCTGGCCGTGCCCGCCGACGTGCCGGTCGCCGATCTGCTGCCCACGCTGCTGCGTTATGTCGGCGAGGAGGCCGAGGAGGCCGGACTCGACCATGCCGGCTGGGTGCTCCAGCGGCTGGGCGACGCCCCCCTCGACGAGGAGACGACCCTCGCACGTGCCGGGCTAGCCGACGGGGACGTGCTCTATCTGCGCCCGCACACCGAGGCGCTGCCCGAGGCCCGGCTCGACGACCTGGTGGACGGGATAGCCGACACCGCCGGCCGCAGGCTGCACACCTGGCACCCCGAGGCGGCCCGCGGGCTGCTGGTGGGCGCCACGGTGGCGACCGTGGCCGCGGCCCTGGTGCTGGTGTTCTGGCCGGGAGCGGCTGGCTCCGGCTCGGTCCGGGCCGCCTGTTCCGCCGTGGCGGGGCTGCTGCTGCTCGCCGGCGCGGGCACCGCCAGCCGCGCGGTCGGCGACCGGCTGTCCGCGACCGCGCTCGGCCTGCTGGTCGCGCCCTGCCTGGCGCTGGCCGGCTGGGTGCTGCCCGGCGGTGATCTGACCGGCCCGGACGCGGCGCAGGTCGCGGGCGCCCGACTGCTCGCGGCGGGCGCGGCCGGTGCCGGCGGCGCGGTCCTCGCGCTGGCCGCCACCGCGGTCGGCGCCCCGGCCCTGCTGGGCACCGCGGTCGTGTCGGTGGCCATCGCGATCTCCGGTGCCCTCATCGGCTACACGGACCTGCACGTGCCGGCCGCGGTCGCGCTGGTCGCGACGGTGTTCGTGCTCGCGGCCGGGACCGTGGCACCGTTCGCCTTCAAACTGGCCGGGATGCGGATGCCCGCCCTGCCCTCCTCCGCCAGCCAGCTCCAGGAAGGCATCGAGCCCTACGCGGGCAGCGACGTCGCCGAGCGCACCGAACTGGCCGGACGCTGGGTCACCGCGCTCTTCGCCGTCACCGGCGTCATCGCCGCGGGCGCCCTGGTCGTCCTCGCCGAACACCCGAACCTGCCCGAGGTGCTGACCGCGCTCGCGCTGAGCCTGCTGCTCCTTCTGCACTCCCGGGGGCTGGTGCACATCGGCCAGCGGCTCACCCTCGCGGTGCCCGGGATCTGGGGCCTGCTGCTGCTCGCCCGCAGCTGGGCGGCGGACAGCGACACCGACGGGCGACTGGTGGTCTTCGCGGTACTGCTCGGCGCGGCCGCCACGCTGGTGATCGCCGCCTGGACGGTGCCCGGCCGCCGCATGCTGCCGTACTGGGGCCGGGCCGCGGAGGTGGCGCACACCGGCATCGCGGTGGCGCTGCTGCCGCTCAGCCTGTGGGTGGCGGGACTCTTCGGCTGGCTGCGCGGCCTGTTCGGCTGAGTACACCCGCACTCCGGCAAGAGAACGACTAGGAGAGGCCGTGCAGTCCAAACGCGACCAGGTACACGCCCACACCTTCATGATGGGCAGGCTCAGTTCGGGCCTGCTGATGGCCGACCCGGACGCCCCGGAGAGCCCGCTCGGGCGCACCACGCGCGGCGTGGTCTTCGGCGTACTGGTCACCGTCCTGGTCGGTGCGGGCGCCACCGTCTACGGCCTGCTGCGCCCCGGCGGCAACGACGCCTGGCGCGAGGACGCGCACCTGGTGGTCAACCGCGACACCGGCGCCCGCTACCTGTGGACCAACACCGACGGCGTGCTGCACCCGGTGCGCAACTACGCCTCCGCCCGGCTGATCGGCGGCTCCGACCTGGAGACCGTGGACGTCGCGACCGCTTCGCTGCGGGACGTCCCGGTGGGCGCCCCGGCCGGCATCCCCGGCGTCCCCGACACCGTGCCCGAGCCCGGCCAACTCGACGACGGAGCCTGGCACATGTGCGTCACCGGCCCGGCCGGCGCGCTGCCGAACACCTCCGGTGCCGTGTCGAACACAGGGGTGGAGAAGCCGGGGGCGACCACCGTGGTGGCCGGTGCGCCGCTGGACGCCGACGGCATCGGCGGCGACCGCGGGGTGCTGGTGAGCGGGCCCGACGACACCGAGTACCTGGTGTGGCGCGGCAGCAGGCTGCCCCTGGACCGCGAGTCGGACGCCCGCAACGCCCTCGGCTACGGCTCCGAACAGCCCATGCCGGTCTCGGCTGCCTTCCTCGACGCACTGGCACCCGGCCCCGTCCTGAAGCCGCCCGCGGTGCCGGGACGCGGTGAGGAGGGCCCAGAACTCGGCGGGGAGGCCAGCAGGGTCGGCCAGCTCTTCAAGGTCAGCGTCCCCGGCGGTGACAGCACCTACCACCTGCTGCGCAAGGACGGTCTCGTGCCGCTGACCCGGCTCGGCGCCGCGCTGGTACTGGGCGACCCGGCCACCCAGAAGGACGCCTACCAGGGGCGTTCGCCCGAGGTACGTACGGTCGGCGCCGACGCGCTGCGCGAACACCGGGCCGAGGACCAGGACACCGGCGCCGCCGCGGAGCTGCCCGACGCGCCGCCCGTCCCGCAGTCCGCGCCACGCGGCACCGCGCTCTGCGCGCAGGTCGACGGCGACGACGGCGGCGTCCGGATCAGGTCGGTGCTGGTGCCGCTGACCCGGCTCGCGCCGGTCGCGGTGTCGGAGGGAACCGCCCAGCCGCTGAAGCCCGCCTGCGTCCCGACCGACGCCACGGTGGTCCGGCCCGGCCGGGGCGCCCTGGTCCGCGCTCTCAACGCCAGCGGCGCCGCGCACGCGGGGACGAGCTATCTGGTGGCGGAGAACGGCGTCAAGTACCGCGTCTCCACCAAGAAATCGCTGGCCGCGCTCGGATACGAGAGCGCCGACATCGCCTCCGTCCCGGCCCCGCTCCTCGCGGCCCTGCCGACCGGCGCGGACCTCGACCCGGCCGCCGCCTCGGGTGTCGTCGAGCCCAAGGTGACCGCTCCGCAGTGCGCCCCGGACCCGGAGCGCAAGGCGGGCGAGGCGAGCGCCATTGCCGACAAGGCGGACACCGTGCACTGATCATGGCAAGGGGTGCATTCGGCGCCGATGAAAAGGAAAAGGGCGGGGGCAACAGAAGTATTGAGCCAAAGTGGTTGCCGGTGGTGTGAAGTCCGCGGAGGCGTCGCGGACGGATACGGCGGGAACCTCAAACAAAGCTCAGATATTTCGGCCGAGCCGTGCCCGCTCAATCCCGGGGAAGCGCTTGCAATGCCGGTACGGCACTTCGCGACGCCCGTTCGGCTTCCTCCCGTGCCCGCTTTCTGCCCGCCTCGCGTTGCCCGGGGGAGGGCGCGTGCACCGGGTTTCCGGCCGGTCGGAGAGGCTTGTTCATATCGCTGAAACCTCCGCACAACTCCCTTGCCACGCAAGAATTCCGGGACGAGCTGACCGAAGCTCAAATCTTCCCTGTGCGCGTTGCGCGGAACGCCGGCTTCTCTTTAGCCTCAGCGGGCAACTGTGCGACGAGACAGGGCTGAACGAAGGGAGCGCGACATGGCGGACAGCGCCGCTAGGAAAGCGGACTATGCCAAGGGCTTGGGGGGTGTCTCCTCGCTGGAGTCGGCCCGGAGCCAGGTCGAGAAGATCCAGAACAACGTCGCCGAGATCGCCGCGCGTTCGGGCGTCGGCGGCGACGAGGGCCAGGCCCTGCTGAAACTCTTCCGCAGCTGGAACGCCGAGGCGCAGAAGGTCGTCATCCAGATCAGCAAGATGGTCGACGCGCTCCAGGAGAACGTGACCTCCGCCAACCGTCTGGCGCAGGAGAACCAGGACCTGACCGAGATCCTCAACAGCAAGACCAGCCAGGGCGTCTTCGAAGCGCTGAGCTGACCCGACCGGTAGCACCGGCCCCGTCATGGCGAGGCCGGACCCCTTGAGCTTCCCGGGCCGGCGCCCGGCCGTACGAGAGGAGACGTCATGGCCGACGGCATCATCGACGTGCAGTACCCCGTGGTCCGCAACGCCATCGAGGAATTGATGGCGCAGACCCAGCAGATCATCACCACCCTCAACAACCTGGAGGACGAGCTGAAGCCGCTCGTCAACTCCTGGGAGGGTTCCGACCAGGAGACCTACCGTCAGGTCCAGGCGGAGTGGGACCAGGCCACCAAGAACATGGCCATGCTCCTCGGCGACAACGGCGAGCTGATCCAGACCATCCACGACAACCACTCCCGCGACGAGCGCAGGAGCGCTGACAACTGGGGCAATGTGCGGGCCCGTTAGGGCCTCGCCGAAGCGTCCTCGTCGTCGAGGGTTCGGCGGCGCGGCCCGGCCGTCGTCCGTGAACGGGACGTCTGCCGGGCCCCCGTGTCCCCGTCCGGCACCAAGCGTCAGGAGTGCGTCCCATGGCCGGTGAGAAGGCCGACGTCAAGCATTTCGACCTCAAGCAGATGGAGAACTTCCGGGACAACGAGGTGCAGCCGGTCTTCACCGCCGCGAAGAAGCACAAGGAGGAGGGCGACGGGTCCCACATCCGCCCGCTCGGCCACCTCATCGACGGACACACCACACCGGACAACCTCGCCCAGGACAAGCAACTCCTGCGCATCGGAAGGATGGTGACCGAACCACTGGTCTCGGGACCGAAGCTGATCGAGGACATCCGCATCGCGGCCGAGGCCATCGACAAGCTGCTCGGCGACCAGATGGACCTCTTCAAGGAGTTGAAGGAGGCCCTCACCGAGACGATCGAAGAGGCCAACAAGACCAAGGACAAGAACCTCGACGCGATCGACGCCCAGACGCTCCTCCAGACCTTCGACGAGGTCGACACCCTCACCGCCGGCGGCACCGGCGACCCGGACGACCAGTCCTGACCAACTCCGATAGAAAGGGCGCCCGGTGGCCGATCGGTACGATCCCAACTCCGTCGCCAACCTCGACAAGTTCGACAACGCCGGCGACCCGTCGAGTGACACCTGGGCCACCCTGGTCACCCACATCACCGGCTATCCGGTGCCCGACCGCAACACCATCTTCGACTCCCTGCGCTCCGAGCACGGGGGCAAGCTGTTCCGGATGGACATCAAGGAGCGCAGCCTCAGCCTGCTCGTCAAGGACTCCGGGTTCCTGACGAACAAGGGCGAGGACTACGACATCTGGTTCTTCGACAGCGGTAAGAAGCGCTCCATCATGCAGGCGCGGATCGTCTTCGAGGGCCGGGTGAAGGCGGGCGAGGAGATCATCTTCGCGAGCCCCGGCTCGGACAACGTCCATGACGCGCAGGTCCGTGAGGGCAACGAGTTCACGGACTACAACAAGGACAAGATGAGCACCATCCCGCTCGCCCGGTACATGAACGGGCCGCGGGCTGCACTCCTCGCCCTGCTGGGCGGCAACACCACGGACGCCCGGTTCAGCAATCTCGGCGTGCCGGGGGCCGACGTCGTGGACCTGAACTCCTTCAACACCACCGGGGAGTCCTTCGACTTCGCCGCCAAGTTCTTCAAGGACCACGCGGTGGTGCTGAAGGACTGGGAGGACCGGTTCGGCCGGGACGACGCGAGCTGGAAGGGCGAGGCGGCGGAGGTCTTCCGCAGCCTGCTGAAGAAGATCCGCGAGAACTACGACAGTTACGTCGAGACCTTCAACGAGAGTCCCGGTGACGGGACCGGTACCGGCGCCACCGTGTACTCCCGGGCCCTGTCGCTGGGCCGCAAGTACCTCGAGGACGCCGCGAACAAGCTGCTGGAGGCGTGGCTCGCCTGGGCCAAGTCCTCGTACTACGACCCCCACCAGGTGCTGCGTTACGTCCTGGACGACCTCGCCCAGTGGGTGGACGCCAACAACGTGGCCAAGACGGACATCAAGTCGTACACCTCCCGCTACACCACGACCGTGAGCCACAGCCCGCAGGCCGGCTTCACCCAGGTGCACCCGGAGTACGGCGATCTCACCGACATCGCGAACTGGGCGAAGGTCGGCGACAAGGCCGTCAAGATCTGGAGTCAGGGCGTCAACGAGTACCTCGGCAAGCCCGCCGCCGAGGTGCAGTCGAACCTGAACAACCACTTCCTCGACCTGGGTGACGACTTCTCCGACAACGTGCCCAAGCCGAAGTCGACCAGCACCGCCTCCGAGGAGTACCAGGAGAAGAAGGCCGAGGAGGAGCAGGAGGAGATCAACCGGCAGAACGAGGAGAACCGCAGGTACCAGGACGAGCTGCGCGCCGAGCAGGAGCGGCAGCGCGAGGAGGACCGCAAGTACCAGGAGGAGCTGCGCGCCGAGCAGGAGCGGCAGCGCGAGGAGGACAAGAAGTACCAGGACGAGCTGCGCGAGGAGCAGAACCGGCAGCGCGAGGAGGACAAGAAGCTTCAGGAGGAGCTCCGCAACGAGCAGAACCAGCAGCGCGAGGAGGACAGGAAGTACCAGGACGAACTGCGCGAGGAGCAGCGGCGGGAGCAGGAGGAGGCCAAGCGCGAGGCCGAGGAGCAGGCCAAGGCCATGGAGGAGAGCCTCGGCGGCATCAACAACCCCAACGGCGTCACCGAGCAGAACCTCGGCAGCCTCGACGACCTGCTGAACCAGAACAACCCGGTCACCGAGAGCCCGGGCGACCTCGGCGACGTGAACGGCCAGGGCGATCAGGACGCTTTCACGTCCACCCCGCCCCCGGGCATCACGAACCTCGGCAATCTCGGCCCGGTGAACAACGGGCCCGGCGGCACGAACAACTCCGCCAACGACGCGATCACCGAGAACCTGGGGAACCTCGGCGGCCTGAACACGGTCGGCGGCTCGGTCAGGACCCCGACCGGCGGCAGCACCCAGCTCGACGCCGGCACGCTCACCACCGACTTCCCGGACGGCAGCAGCACCAGCTTCGACCCGGACAGCGGGGTGCTCACCACCACCCACCCGGACGGCAGCGTCACCACGCAGAACCTGGGCGACGGCACCAGGGTGACCAACCCGGACGGCTCGGTCACCTCCCTCGGCGACGACGGCAAGCTGACCACCACCTTCCCCGACGGCAGCGTCCAGACCGTCGACCCCTCGACGGGACAGGTCAGCACCACCGACCCCAACGGCACCACGACCACTCAGGATCTCGGCAACCTGGGCGACCTCAACAGCCAGAACAACAACGCCGGCCCGGGCGATTTCGGCGACATCAACTCCGACCTGCCCACCCAGTCGGAGGGCGACCTGGGCGACCTGGGGAACCTCAACTCCGACCGCAGCGGCCTCGAGACCCCGACCGGCGGCAGCACCCAGCTCAGCGACGGCGACATCGCCACCGACTTCCGCGACGGCAGCAGGATCAGCTTCGACCCGGACAGCGGTCTGCTCACCAGCACGAACGCGGACGGCACCACCACGACCACCGACCTCACCCACGGCGCGACGGTGACCAACCCGGACGGCTCGAAGACCAGCCTCGACAACGGCATGCTGACCACGGAGTTCCCCGACGGCAGCAAGCAGGTCATCGACCCGGACACCGGCATCGCCACCGTCACCGACCCGCAGGGCAACACCGAGCGCGTGGACCTGCACGATCTCAACGCGCAGGGCAACGGGGACGCTTCGGACATCCTCGACGGCCTCGGCGACCTGGAGAGCATCGGCGGCCTCAACGACACCGGCGGCGGCACCTCCACCCAGGACCTGTCGCTCTCCGACCTGGGCGTCGGCGGCGGCGCGGGCGACGGGGCATCCGGCGGCGGCGTCGGGGAGAGCTACCTCTCCGCGGACAGCACCGGCGCAGCCGGAGCCGAACCCCTCTCGGACGGCGCCGCCGACAGCGCGGGCAGTGCTCTCGCCCCCGCCGCGGCGGCCGGCGCCCCCGGTGCGCCCGGCATGCCCGGCAGCCCCGGCATGCCGATGGGAGGCATGGGCGCCGGCGGCATGGGAGCGGGCGGCGACAAGGGCAACGGCGAGCGCGTGCGTGCCGTACTGGTCGACGCGGCCGAGGAGAGCGAGCGCCGCAACCGCCGTCGGCGCAGCCCGTGGAACCGCCAGGAGGACGACGACACCTTCCTCGCCCCCGCCTCCCGGGTGGCGACCACCGGCGGTGACTCGCCCGAGGAGGAGCCGGAGCCGGGACGCAACAGGGCCACCAGCTCCGACTACCTGGAGGAGGACGCCGACGTATGGGGCACCGAAGAGGGCGGCACTCCGGCCGTCATCGGACGGTGAGCACCGTACGGCTGCACCCTCAGCACCGCACGGAGACGAATCACACCCGGTCCCCGCTTCCGCGACGGGGGCCTCACCGGGCAAGATCAGCAGGGCAGTTGACGGACCGGCAAGCACGAGGGGGCGTACGGACCACACGTCCGAACGCTCGCGGAGACCGACGGGGAAGGCAGGAGCGGGCGTGACGGAACCGCTGGAGAAGCGCCTCGAGAAGGCGATGGCCGAACTCCAGGCCGCCCAGGAGGCGGTCGCGCGCACCGAACGCGAGCTGCGGCAGGCGTCGTTCGCGGTGCTCTCCTCCGACCGCGCGGTCCGCGCCACCGTGGGCCCGCAGGGCGAACTGGCCGGGATCGAGTTCCTGGCGAACAAGTACCGCGACATGTCGCCCCAGGAGCTGGCCGCCAGTGTCCTGGAAGCGGCGAACGCGGCACGCCTGAAGATGAACCGGCATGTGATGAAGGCGATGGCGCCCTTCACGGAACCCAGCAGCAACGTGCCGGAGTTGAAGGGCTTCGAGCTGGACTGGGAGCGGATCTTCGGCCCCGAGGTACTGCGCGACGACGACGAGGACCCGACGCGCGACGACCGGGCCACCCCCGCCTGGCGGGACGCGCTCGGCGAGGACGGGGAGGACTGATGGGACAGCGGTACTACGTCGACCCGAACCGCATCGAGGCCCTGGCCAGGCAGCTGGAGGAGATCGGCACCCTGGCCAAGGGCATCACCGAGGAGTTCCTCGACGACCTGGCGCCCACGGTCACCTGGCCCGGCACGGAGGGCGACTTCGCCGAGAAGGCCAGGCCGCAGGAGCAGAAGGAGCGGCAGACCACCAAGGAGACGATGATGTCCATCCGCGACGCGGTCGTGGGCATCACCGACGCCACGGTCAGCCAGGTCCGCATGATGAAGGACACCCGCGACCGCAACATCGAGGACGTCGAGCGGGTCAACAACCGCATCGAGACCGATGGGCTGAACGGTGACGGCCCGGGCGGGCATGGCCGTCGCTGACCTCCGCACCGCCGGCCGCTCCCGCACCGCGCCGGGAGCGGCCGCTTTGTCGCGCCCGCACGGTCCCAAGGACGGTGCCCGATGAGCATCCAGGCATCGCCCGAGGTCAACGCGATGATCTTCATCCTCACCGGGGAGAAGCTCATCGACGCCGACGAGGACCTCGCCTACGAGAGCCGGCGGCCCTACTCCGGTCTTGGCCGCAAGGTGGACCGGCTGTCCTCACTGATCGACAAGTCGGTCCACGACATCGCCGAGGTGATGCCGGACGACCTGTCCAAGTCGTACGCCAAGGCGATGGGCATGCTCATCGACGACGGCGGAAAGAACTACCTGCGCGAGTTCGCCGAGCAGCTCGACAAGATCGCCGAGGGCCGGCGCAAGACCTCCATGGACATCATGGAGTCCAAGTGGCAGGTCATCGCCGAGGTCATCCGGCTGCTCATCGAGATCGCCATCTACCTGGCGATGTCGTTCTTCACCGGCGGTGCCTCGGCGAGCCAGATCATGATGGCCAAGCTGCGCAGCCGGTTCCTCATCCTCACCACGCTCACCCACCTGCTCCAGCGGCTGCACCTGGCGCCCTCGCTGACGGAGGCGTTCGCCGAGGCGTTCACCACCTTCGCGGTGCGGCTGGCGATGATGAACTTCGCCCCGAACGGCCGCCGTCCCGACGGCTTCGACTGGAACGACATCCTGAAGTCCGCCGCGTTCGGTGCCGCCGCGGGCTTCCTCACCAGCATCTTCGACGACATCGCGAAGAAGATCGTCAAGAGCTACGACAACAACTTCCTCAAGAACGGACCCGACCTCGACTTCAAGCCCAACCCCAACCTGAAGAACACTCCGAACCCCGAGTTCAAGAACAACGGCCCCGGCCCCGGTCCCAAGCCGGACCCCGGCCCCGGTCCCACCCCGAAGGACCGACCGGACCCCGGCCCGAACGCGAACGGCCCGAGCTCCAACGGCCCGGGCGTCACGAACAACCCGCCGGTGACCTTCCGGAACGACCCGCTCTCCTTCCGGAACAACCCCAACCTGTGGCGCAACAACCAGATCCTGCGCAACAACGCCGACCGGCCGGGCGCACTGGCCGGGCACTACGGGATCAAGGGGACGTCCGACTTCCTGGCCGCCGGCGCCGGCGAGGCACTCGCGGAGATCCTGATCAAGGGCGCCTTCGACGGCGACTGGTCGACCAGTTGGTCCACCTTCGTCGGCGCGGGCATCAGCAGCCAGGTCGAGGCCACGCTCACCGACACCGCCCTCAACAGCGGCGCCGAACTGCGCCACGTCATCGACAAGCTGCGCAACCAGCCGCCCACCGTCTCCGCCGACACGGGCGGCACGAGGGACTCCGACACCAGGGACACCGCCGACTCCGCACGCACCCAGGAGGGCGACGGCCCGGACCGCGCCGGCGGCGCCTCGAACACGGACCTCACGGGCGGCACCAGCTCCACGCGTACGTCCCCGACGCCCCGTACCGGGGACAGCCCGCCGCCGTACACGAGCCAGGACCCTCCGCTCTACAGCACCCAGGACCCCCCGCCGTACTCCCCGGGCCCGCTGCCCGCGACGGCCGCCGAGAACGCCCTGTGGCAGCAGGTCCACAACGGCCCTGCCGACGTCCGCGAGCAGGCCCTGGACGACATCGCCGCCCTGCGTGGCGCCCAGCCGCCCGGCGGCGCGGAGATCGACGTCCGCGACAGACTGCACGGCAACCTCTCACAGGTGCCCGAGGTCAGGGTGGTGCCCGCCGGGGACGGGCCTGCGGTCCAAGTCGACGCCGACGAGGTCCGTCGCGCCCTGGACGGCTTCGGCACGCCGACGACGGTCGAGGACCCGTCCGCCGGCCCGCTGTCCCCGCAGAGCGACGTCGACGGCACTTCGGACGTGACCGTCCAGGACAACAGTGACGTCAACGGCACTTCGGATGTCACTGTCCAGAACGGCAGCGACATCGGGGGCGCTTCGGAGGGGGCCGTGCGCAACGGCGCTGACGGTTCGGCCGAGCAGGAGGCGCCGGGCCAGGTCGGCGGCAACCCTGTCGCGTCCAACGGCTCCCAGAGCTCGCCCGGGACCGGCAGTACGGCCCGGCCGGGTGGTGCGCCCGCACCGGGCGGCAGCCAGACTCCCTCCGGCTCGCAGCCCCAGGGCACCCGTACTCCGGACTCCACGGCTATGCCGGACGGCCCGCAGGTCACGCAGGACGGTTCCGCGCAGCCCTCCCTGACCTCGGAAACCTCCCCTGCGCCGGAGACCGCGTCCGACCCGGCGGAGGACTCCGCCGAGCACGTCCTCACCCCGCACACCGACCTCACCAGCGCTCCGCCGAAGGTGAGCACCACCGGGGCGTACGCCGACACGGGCGACGGATCCCAGGCGCCGCCGCTGACGATCGTCGTCTCGGAGGTGTCGCCGCCGGGGGAGGCGTCCCCGGAGGCGGCCGACCTGCTGGACCGGGCCGGGACCGACCGGGCCGTGGTGCTGGGACCGGCGGTCACACCGGACGGGGCCGGGCGGCCGGTTCGCGCCGCCGTCGAGCTGACGCGGGAGGGGCCTGGTGCGCCTGTCCGCGCCCGTCCGCTCACGGGCCCCGCGCCGACGCCGGACGGCACCATGACGACCACGGTCACGACCGGGACGTCCTTCCCCGGCGCGGACATCCTGCTGCCGCTCGCCGACGCCCTCGGCCCGGCACCCCGACCCGCCACGCAGAGCACCGCGACGACCGACGGCGCCCCGGTGACCACCACCGCCCCGCCGCCCAAGAAGGTGCTCACCGAGTCCTCAACACCCGTGCGCGGCGACGGGATCGCCCCCGATTCCACCGTCCCCGCCGTGGCCAAACCCGCCACCCGGTCCCGCCCCTGGACCGAGACGGCCACCGACCTGCACCTGGAGTCGGAACACACCAACGGCACCGGCGGCGACGCGCCCGGCACCGGCGGCGGACGCGGACCAGGCCACGACGGCACCCCGCCCCCGCCTGCACCCGAGCTGCCGGACACCCGTACGCCCGCGCCCCCCATGGCCACCCCGCCGCAGGGACGCATCATCGTGCGGCCGGCGGACGGCGCGGACAGCGAAGCAACCTCCGGCAACGGCAACACCCCCACCCGCGAGCCCGCGGTCACCGCACTGGACGGCCACACGGTCCCGCTCGCGCAGCTGCGGCGCTGGGTGCCGGAGTCCGCCGTAAGACCGCAGCCGGGGCGGGCCGTTCGGACGCTGACCATCTCGCAGAGCCCCGCCGAGGACGGTACGTCGCGGGACGCGGGCCGTCGGGCGCTGTTCGGCCAGGACACCTTCCGCGGTGTGCGCACCACTTCGGGTCCGACCCCGTCGGCCCCGCCCCGCACGGTGTTCACCGGCCCACCGACCGCCCTCCCCGGCGCCGCCACCGACCAGGGCGCCGACTACTTCGTGGGGCACGGCACCCCCCGAACCATCACGCTCGGCACCGACGACGCGGCACGCCCCACCGTCAAGGTCAGCGGTGTGCAGCTCGGCGAGGTGCTCAAGTCCTGGGCGCAGGACGGCGATCAGCAGCGACCGCTCGTGCTGTTCTCCTGCGAGACCGGGCGGCAGCCGCTGGTGGCGGGGCTGCCGGTCGCCCAGCACGTGGCGAACCGCACCGGACGGCCGGTGTACGCCCCGACCACCGAGGTCGGCACGGCCCGGGACCGGGACGGCGAGGTCCGCGCGGTACTCACCGAGGGCGCGGACGGGCCGGGACGCTGGCGGCTGTTCACCCCGGAGCCCGGCGGCGCCGACCTGGACGCGCTCGCCCGCGACGCCGGTCTGCACACCGGCCCGGAACCGGCCGACGCCTTCGCCCGCGCCCGCACCCTCCAGCAGATCCGCACCCTGCGCGACGCCCTCGGCCCGGACGCCGAACAGCGGCCGGAAAACCGGGAGTTGCTGGCCGGGCTGGCGTACGTGGACGGTCTGCGCTGGCTCAGCCCGGACTCCGCGGCCCGCTACGGCGACGGCCGGATGACGCCGGACCTGCTGCGCCGGATGGTCACCGACCGGCCCGGCGCCACCGTCGACCCGGCGACCGGACCGACGACGGAGCAGTACACCGAGTTCCTGCGCGCCGCGGCCGAGCTGCGCTCCACCGCCGGACCCGACACCACACTCGACGCCCTGCTGCCCCCGCCGCCGCCCGCGCTCCCGCCGGGCACCCTGGTCTCGCCGGAGGACGTGCGCGGGCTCACCTACGCGCCGTCCGCGCAGATCACCTGGTCGCTCTCCAGCACCCCGCTGCCGCTGTCCGAGCTGGGCCTGAGCGCCGAGGACACCGCCGAACTCGCCCGGCGCAGGACCGACCTGGCGCCCGCGCCGAGCCGCCCGGAGAGCCTCGCCGTAGACCTGACCCTGTTCAGCAAGGACGCCACGACCGCGGACGGCGTGCGGGCGGACGGCCGGAACTTCAGGCGGCTGGACACCCCCGGCGGCGGCAACTGTCTGTTCCGGGCACTGCTCGACAGTGCGCGCAGCCAGGACGTACCGCCGGCGTGGGCCGCGCGCAACGTCGCCGGGCTGCGCGGACTGCTGCGTGAGCGGATCACCGGGTCCGAACTGGCCGCCGCGGCGGCCGAGGCAACCCCGGACCCGGTGCTCGCCGTGGTGGACGACCTGCGGATGACCGCGCTCGCCGGGGTGCGGAACCCCGATGCGCGGGGCAGGATCACCCAGCGCTGGAACGGCATCGCGCAGGCCGTCGTCAACGACGGCGACGCCCGGCGGTGGCGGCGCATCCTCCGCGACAGCGGCTATCCGCAGCTCGCCGAGATCGCGCCCACCCCCGACGACGCACGACGGCTCGGCACCGAGGGACTCATCGCCGCGGCGGCCGAACACGCCGGGCTGTGGGCCTCCCCGTTCGCCGACGTGCTCCCGCAGGCGCTGGCCCACACCCTCGACCTCGATCTGCGCCTGGTCCAGGCCGACCCGCACGCACCGGCCAGCACCCTTGTCACCCCCCTCCACCCCGGCGGCCGCGGCGGCACCCTGCATCTGGCCTACAACGGCACCGACCACTTCGACGCCCTGGTCCCGGCCACCGCCCCGCTCGCCCCCGTACCGGACGCCGTCACGTCCCCCGCGGACCCGGTCACCGGCGAGCCGGAGGGCGACGACCCCTTCGGCGAGTGGCTGCGCGGCATGGGCGGGGTCACCGACCTCGACAGCCCCGACACCGAGACGCCCGACCGCGGTGACCCGGTACCGCTGGAGACACAGCTCGAACGGCACCGTCCGGCCCGCCTGCTGACCGGGCCGGACGCCCGGCCACCGGGTCCGGCACCGCGCACCGTCACCTTCGAGGACGGCAGTCGCCTGCCCACCGTCCTCATCGATCCGGGCGCCGATCCGGATCCGGACGGCGGCCCCGAGTCCCGCACCGACGGCACCCGCGGGAGCCGGCCGACCGGACTCTTCACCGGCCCCGGCGTCCTCACCCTGCGCTCGCCCGAGCAGGTCGCCGCGGAGATCCTGGGACAGCTGCCGAAGAAGCTGCGCGACCAGTTCGACGAGGCGGAACTGCTGCGTCTGCTGACCGACCAGCCCGGCGCCTTCACCGCCCCGCGCGGCGCACGCCTCGTGGGCCGGGAGAAGTCCGGCGTCGGCCACGAGATGACCGTCGAGGCCATCCCGTACCACCGCTGGGAACGCTTCTCCGACGTGAACGGCGGCACCACCCGCCTGGACACCATGCGGCGCGGCCAGGCCGGCACGGGCGGCGGGCGCAGGGTCGGCCACGGCCGCCGGATCGCCGCCGCGCTGAGCATGGGCCCGCCCCTCAACTGGCTGCTGAAGATCGGCGTTTCGCTGGGCTGGACCCGCCGCACCGACTACTCCCTGGGCACCCAGGCGTACCACCAGACCGAGCACCGCGCCCACGAGGGCTCGCACCTGCACCTGGACGACGTCCACTACCGGGTGCGGGTGGAGCGCGTCACCGAGGCCCCGAAGGCCACGGGCCCGGTCCCCTCGCCCGCGACGGGCCCGAGCTGGCGGCGCAGCCAGGTGCACACCGCTCGGTTCGCCATGCGGGACGGGCTCAGCTGGCGACTGCCGGACGACCTCACCGTGCCGTACAACGGACCCCGCCGGGCACCGGAGACGCTCACCTTCCCGGACGGGACCGAGCCGCGGATGACCGACACCACCGCACTGCACCTGGTCGACCCGCCGGAGGACATCGCGCTCGCCATCTCCGGTGCCCGGCCCGGCAGTTCGGCGCACCGCACACTGATCTCGTACGTCCGTCCGGGGCGGCTGCTCGCCCTGTTCGGACGGTTCTCCGGGCCGGTCAGCGGGCCTGAGCTGACGCGGGGGAGCGGGCAGCACCCGCTGGGGCACCTCGTCGTCGAACGGTCGATCCCGCACCGGGCGACCCTGGTCGCCGAGTCGGTCAAGGCGGAGCTGCGCGACCTCACGCAGACCACGTACCAGAACGAGCGCGGCCACGTCCGCGACACCCGCTTCGGCATCCAGATCACCGCCGGACCCAACTACACCCTCGTCGGCCCGGAGACCGACGTACGCCTCCAGGGCGGGCCGCTCGTCCGCGCGGACCTCAGCTCCGGGCGCGGCCACTACCTCGGTACCGACGCGGCCCGCAAGACCACCGGCCGGCTGCGCAACCACCCGGTCGCGCTCTACCGGGTGGAGCGCACCCTCATGGTGCGCAAGGCCGGCGAGCCGGCGTCCGCGGCCCGCCCGGTGCGGGTGGTCAGCCTGGACTGGATCTCCACCCAGGACGCACGCCGACTGGCCGGCTGGGACAGCCGTACGCCCGGACAGACGGGCCCGAACCCGGACGCCGAGCCGCCGGTGCCCTGGTACCTCACCCGGGAGGACCCGGTACACCTCAGCGGTCAGGTCCGCGCCGAGGGCTTCCGCCCCGACCGCCCGCGCAACGCCCTACCCGCCGACGGACAGCCCCGGCAGCCCAACCCGCCGCGGAACCAGGACGGGCAACCCGCTCCGCAGGACCCTCTGCGCGCCTTCACCGACTCCGTCCTCGACACGCTGCACCGCTCGTACCCGTCGCTGTTCGTGCCGCCGCTGATGCTGCGGCACCCGCGGCTGGCGCGGTTCTGGTACGGCGACGGGCGGATGCGGACCGCGCTGCACAACGACCGTCAGGTCCGCGAGGCGCTCAACCGGCCCAGCCTGGCGCAGAGTCTGGACGACCTGACCACCACCGGCGTGCCGGTCACTCTCACCGAGGACGGCAAGGTGCGCCGCGGCCACCACACGCTGATCCTGCGGGCGAGGCTCACCGACCGGCGGTTCGAGACCACCATGAGCGAACGCTCCCTGCGCAACGCGGTGATCGGCACCGAGGTCTCCGGGCAGGGGCAGCAGTCGTCCATCACCCTGTCCGGCGGTGTCGAGCTGGGCATCTCCCCGCGCGACCACGACAAGGTGCCCGAGGCCGGGGTGCCGCGCCGGACCGGCAACGTGTCCGTGGGCGCCCGGTACGCCAGGACCGACCAGAAGGCCACCCGCAGCACGGCGGCGATCACCCACGACCAGCTGATGTTCCAGAACGGCGCCGACCTCTACAGCTACCAGGTGGAACTCGGCGCCTCGTTCGAGGGACACCGCCGCCCGCGCGGCTGGGCCCGGCTCGCCTCCATCGGCCTCCTCGGCGCCGGTGTCTTCGTCAGCAAGGTCGAGGAGCGCCCGCTGTTCGACCGGGGCAGCGAGACCGTGGGGCGCGTGGAGCTGGCCGTGCCCGCGGCGCACGGCTCCGACCGGCACGCCCCCGCCGACCCGCCGCCCACCGGACCGGCACCGGCCCCCGCACCGGTGCGGCTGTCCGCCGTCGAGGCCGAGCAACTCCTCGACGGCACCCGCCCGCTGCCCAGGACGGACTCGGCAGGCCAACGTCTCGTCCGCAGGCTGCTGCGCGCCCCGCACGTGGTGCTCAGCGCCGAGGGCGGCGCGCAGCGCCAGCGGCTGATGCAGGACACCGCCGACCGCGCCTCCGGCACCTCCTGGCACGTCAGCGCGCCCGGCGCCCCGGTGCGCAGCGCACTGCGCCGGGCGATGGCCAACCTCCACGTGGCTGGTCAACTCGGCCAGTATCTGGGCCCGTTCGGCACCCGAGTCACCGGACTCAACGGCGCCGGACCGCTCCAGACCCACTACCTGAAGGCCGCGGTCCGCGGCGAACTGGACAACCTGCGGGTCAAGAGCGACCCGAAGGCGGCCAGCCTCGAAGCGACCATCGGCAACGAGCACCGGGTGGCCGGCAGCGCGAGCACCGTCTCGCGCACCACCGTCGGCGTCCAGGGCGCCTACATGCCGCTTCAGCAGGCCCCCGGCGGGCCGGCGGTGGTCGGCTCCTACTCGACCGCCCTCCAGTACGCCTGGGGCAAGGGCCGCAGCGTCGCCCAGACCCTCACCCGGGGACGCAACACGACCCTCACCTACGCCGGCCGGATGTACCTGGTGGTCGCCGACGCCGCCGAGACCGTCGCCGTACGGGACCGCTGGACGGCCGCGATGGGCACCGTGGGCACCCGTGTCGGGGCGGGGATCAGCTCCGCCGCCGGACGGCTGTCCGAGGGCCTCGGCCGCGCACTCGCCCCGCGCCGGGCCGCCGCCGCGCTCCAACGCGTCCGCGACGCGGTGATGTTCCACCTGCCCATGCAGGACGTCATCGAGGCCGGGCTCGCCCCCGACGGCCTCGGTACCGAGACCCCGCGCAATCTCGGCCGCGGCTACCGCGTGCCGCCCTTCCTGCACGGCCGCCGCTTCCCCGGCCACCCCAGCGGCCAGCTCGACGCGAGCCATGCCGCCCAGCAGCTCATGGGGCGGATGACGAAGATCGGAGTGCCCTCGCACGACCGGGAACAGGTACTCCAGCGGCTCTCCCCGGACTTCCTGCGCGCCCATCTGCACGAGCTGACGACCGATGGAATGACCCTGCCGGTGCGCTACCGCACCTGGCGCAGCCCGACCCGGCTGCCGGTCGGCGGCAGCCCCGGACAGGTCCGGTTCAAACTGACCCCGGTCACCACCACCGTGGAACGCCTGCGCACCGGCTTCGAGCTGGAGGACTACCGCACCACCGCCCGCGACAACTCCGGCAGCTCCTCCCAGGACCGCGGCGCCGACGTCACGCTCGCCACCGGCCAGCGCGCGGCGGAGAGCGGAATCCTCCTCGCCAACCCTTCGCTCCAGGGCACCGCGGCCAAACAGCGATCCAGCACCCGGACCGAGACCACCGGCAACACCTCGATGCCGAACATCGCCACCACCCAGGCACACGCGGAGATCGTCACCGGCTACATCCTGACCGTCACCATGACCGACGCGAACGGCGAGCTGTTGTCTCCGCGCGCGGTGACGTCGGTCGGCACCCTCAACGAGATCGTCCCGGCCGGGCTGCTCACCCCCACCGGTGACGGCGCCGACGGCGTGCTCAGCGAGGAGGACGTGCCCGAACCGGAGCGCGCCGTGCAGATGCTGACCGCCGATCAGGCACGCCCGCAGGGCATCGCCGCCTGGCGGAGCGGCGACGAAGGCACCGGCAACCCCGACCCGGACGTCCTGCCCTTCGACGACCGCATCGGCTCCGGCATCCTCGCCGTCGACATCCTGGGCGCGGCCAACGTGCAGGACGCCCTGACCCTCGCCACCGCCCGCGCCGACGGCCTCGGCGACAGCGACCTCGGCCGCCGCCACACCGGCAACGTCCTCACCGAACGCGTGCGCATGGCCCGCCTCACCCCGCTCACCGGCCTCGGCACCGCCCCCGCGCAGGCCCAGCAGGAGGCCACCACACAGGTCGGCCTCACCTCCGGCTTCCGCGAGGCGCTCGGCACGAACGGCTCACAGCTCCCCGCCCAGGCGTCCGCCCGCCTCTTCGGCCAGTCCCACACCGCGGACTCCCGCCTCTACGCGAAGATGCACCGCACCGGAGCCCGGCTGCTCGCCGTCGAGAACAAGCCGCGCATGGAGGCCATGCAGCGCTCGAAGACCTCCGACGCGCTGGAGGCCGGCATCACCGACAACGTCGAGGGCATGGTCGGCACCTCGCCGCTCGCGGGCAACAGCAACGCGGGCCTCACCAACCCGGGCGCCTCCGTCCCGATCGGCGGCACGAACGACGGCACCACCCTCAAGGGCACCGTCGACACCACCCTCGGCACCCACCTCAAGGTCGTCACCGACCGCAGCATGCTCTTCGCGATCCCGGTGAGCTGGCTGACCGTGGCGGAAGTGGACCACCACGTCACCGACAGCCGGCCGCTGCACGCGCTCGGCAAGGCCAAGCGCGGTCCGCGTGCCGCCGAGGCCGAGACCACCGCACTGGTCTGGCTGCGCGAGGACATCGCCCGCGACTACGGCCTCCTGGACGACACCACCTTCCCCGACGAGGTCGGCGCGGCCTGGGACGCCATGGCCAAGGCGGCCGGCGACCTCGCCGCCGCCGAGAAGAACTATTACGACGCCCGGGCCCGGGCCCGCGAGACCTGGCTGGACCTGACCGCGGAGGAACAGGCCGCACTCGGCGACGACCGGCCCGACCTGCCGACCGTCCTGCCGCAGTCCGTGGCCCAGTCCCCGGCCGTCGCCGCCTGGCAGGCCGCCCGCGAGGAGGTCCGCCGCCGGCAGGGACACACCGACGCCGCCGCCGCGGACCACCACCGGCTCCACCTCGCGGCATCCCGCCTCACCGCCCACCACCAGGGCCGGGCGACGGTCCCGGTGCCGGACCGGGCGCAGGAGTACACCGAGCCGGCCTGGCGCTCCGAGGCGCCCGAGCCGTACCGGATCACCGACGCCACCGACACCGCCCCGCGCACCCTCACCTCGCCCGACGGCACCACGGTGCGCGAGGTGCACGACATGCCGCACGACGGGGCCTCGTTCTTCCACGCGCTGATCGCCGTCGCCCAGGACCGCGGCCGGCTGCCGCACCTCCTCGGCACCGACCTCGCGGCCCGGTTCACCGCCGCCCCGGGCGACCCGGCGGTCACCGAACGGGCCGTCCGGGCCGCCCGCAACCGCCTCGCCTGGGAACTGGGCGAGAACCGCAACGAGGACCTGCTCGACACCCTCGCCCTCGACGCCGCGGACACCTTCACCCAGGACGAACTCGACTTCGCGCAAGTGCGGCTGACCCCCGCCCAGCAGGCCGAGTTCGACGCGTTCGGCCGTCTCCCGCTGACGCTCTGGCCGACCCCCGGGCAACGGGTGGCACTGGCCACCGCCGCCATGCTCCGGCCGTTCACCGGCGAGCCGACGCGGAGCGGCACCGCACAGCCGGCCCCGCCGGAACGCCGCGCCGGCGACCACGGCGGCGCCGACCTGCTGCCCGCGCTCGCCGCCCGCCTCCTCGGCACCCCGGTCACCGTCGTGACCGGCGAGGGCCGCGAGCAGCGCTTCCTCCCGCACGGCACCGACCCGGCCGCCGTCGCCCCGGCCACCGACCCCGTCCTCTTCGCCGCCGGCGGCTACTTCCACGCCGCGCTCCCGCCCGGCACCCCGCCCCCGGTCGCCACCCCGCTTCCGGCGCGGGCGACCGCGTCCGGCACCGGAACCACGGACACCGACCTCGCGGACGCCACCCCCGCGCACCGCAGCCACGCCACCCCGCCCTGGCACCCGCCCGCCGAGAGCACCGGCCCGCGCTTCCGTCTCGCCCGCGACGGCATCCTCACCGCACCGGACGGCGCCACCTACACCCAGGGCACCCCCACCGGCCGCGGCAACGGCTTCTTCGCCGCGCTCTCCACCGCCCTGCACCACGCGGCCCAGCAGCCCGGCCTGGACCGCCAGGAGGCGTCGCGACTGCGCCTGCGCGCCGACGCACCGCCCGCCCAGCTGATGCGCCTGAACGGCCTGCCCGGCGCCCGCGCCGAACGCGACTCGCTGTTCACGCCACCTCCCCTCACCGTCCGCCCGGGCGCACCCGCACCGAGCCGGGACGCCCGCGACGGACACCTGCGCCGCCATCTAGCCGAGGCCCCCTGGGGTCCCGGGGCCGACCGCGCGGTGGCCGAGTGGGCCGCCGCCGCGACGGGCACCACCGTCACCCTCGTCGAGGAGAACGGCACCGCCCACACCTACCCCGGCCCGTCCGGCGAATCCGGCCCGCACCTTCGACTCCGCCGCCGCGGCGGCGACTTCGTCCCCCTGATCCTGCGCACCCCGGCACCCGCCCCGACCCCGCCGGCCTCCGAGACCGTCCCGCCGCCGTCGGACCAGGACCCGGCCACCGTCCCCCTGCCCCCGTCGCCGACCGGCAGCGACCTCCCCGGCCTGCCCGGCGAGGAGGAGGCGTACGACCTCAGCACGCTGTCGGGAGCGGGCGACACCACGGACGCGGGCGCGGACTCGGACGTCGAGATGGACCTCGACTCCGGTTCCGAAGGCGAGCGGGCGGCCGTCGAGGCGAGCCCGGAGCAGGCGTTCGCGGTCGAGTTCGCCGGCCTGCTGGACGAGGCCGAGCTGCGGGCCGACGCCCTGCTGGACGTGGTGCGACGGCGCAACGCACAGCTCGGCGGCCTCCCGGACGTGGCCTTCGACAGCGCGTTCACCGAGCACACCGGGATCGGCGTGCCCGAGGCCCTGGACCAGGTGGAGCAGGCCGGACGGCTGTCGTCCGAGGAGTACGAGGCGCTGCGTGAGGCGCTCGGCCTCGGCATCGGCGTCCCCTTCACGCAGACGACCCCGCCCGGCACCTCCCGGCGGGACCGCGAGGTGACGCTGCGGATGCTGGACCGGGTGGCCCGGCTGGTGAAGGAAGCGCTCCGCAAGCCGGACCGCCAGGCCGACGCCCGGGTCACCCCGCACATCGCCGTCACGGTGCTGCCGGACGGATCGCTCGGCATCGCCGGCAACACCGGCGCGAAGGCGCTCACCGCCGACGAGGCCGCCCTGGTCGAGCAGGAACTGCGCTGGTTCGTCTCCGGACAGGAGCCGGGCGGTACGCAGCGGGTGCGGGAACTGGAGCAGTGGTCGAGGGACGAGGAGTCCCACCGGGAGTGGTCGGCGCGGCTGGACCAGGAGGAGCGGGAACTCGCCCAGCGCTCCGCCGAACAGGCGCGACTGCGGACACGGCTGGAGGAGCGGTACGAGACGGGCGAGTGGGACGACACGCTTCAGCACCAGTGGGACACCCTGCTGGAGGACGAGGCGGCCGCCGTGCAGGAGCAGCGGCGTCTGACGGGGGACCGGCAGCAGTGGCGGCGCGACGAGCGGTGGCTGGCGCGCAGGCGACCCGCCGTGGCACGGGACGTGCGGGACCGTACGAAGCTCCGGGCGCTGGCCACCGGCTGGTACCGGCTCTACCACCCGGATTCGCCCGAACTCGACCTCATCAAGCGGGCGTTGGCGAACCCGCGCGTCCTCAACGTGGCGGGCCGGGACGGAACCCCGGCACCCGGGGCGCACGGCTCGGAGCACGGCGAGCTGACCCTGCTCGGACACTGGGTCGCGCACTGGGAGAGCAACCCCGGCGACCCGAACGCGCCCCGGACGCTGCCGCTGGGCGGGTTCAAGATGGCCTGCGCCTCCTGCGACCTCGCCTACCAGGCGGTGAACGAGCACATCGGGAGCACGCTCGGCTACCGGGTGCAGGCGTCCGGAACCCACGGGATGTTCTTCCCCGGCTGGCGCATGCCGCAGTGGATGCGGCAACGGCCCCAACTGGTGCAGCACATCAGGGACAACGCGGAGAGCATCGGCGCCTACCTGGACCAGGGCGGCGTACTCCAGGGCGACCGGACGGAGGGCACGCACGAGCAGAATCCCGCCGGGTCCTCGTCCGAGTACGAGTCCGGCGACGAGGCCCTGGACACGGACGCCATGCCCCGCTCCCCGGCGCCGGGCACGTCCCCGCGACTGCCGCAGACCATCTCGCCCGCTCCGGACGAGGCCGCCGCCACCCCGCCGGTCCCACACGGCCCGCGCGACAACCGCCCCCGCTTCGTGGTGCGTTCCGGCTTCGACGCCCGCCGGTTCTCGTACGGCGGCGAGCCGGTCACCGACCTCACGGTGCGCCTGGCGATCCGCGGACCCGAGAGCCAGACCGCACAGGTGCGCCGCCAACTGGCCCTCGGCGTACAACAGTTGCTCAACGACCCCGCGCACCGCCTGGCCAACGGCGACCGGTTGCACGTGACCGTCGAGCATGTGGACCCCGCCGACGCACCCCACCTGACCGTGGACCTGGCGGGCCGGGACCGGCCGATGGACCAGACGACGTGGTGGGCGGACGCGTCTGCGGCCCATCTCGTCCACGAACTCACCCACCAGCTGGGCCTGCGGGACGAGTACCGGGACGCCGACTCGCCGCACCGCCCCCACATCCCGGGCAGCCTGCTCGGTGCCCTGGACGAGCAGCCCGAGGACGCCTCGCTCATGCCCGCCGGCCTGCGCGGGCGGCACCTGGCCCTGCTCGGTGCGCTCATCGGCCCCGTCGCCCAGCACCCTCAGCAGGAGGACCAGACCTGGGACGCGGCCCGTACGAGCACCGCACCGTTCCCGCGGCGATCCGTCTGGGTCGACCCCGTCTCCCTGCCCGGGACCGGGTCCGCCGAGAACGGGTCCGACGTGCCGGCCCGCATGCCGCAGGAGGGGAACCTCACCCCCTTCAAGTCGGGCAACTTCGAGTTCACCAACCTGAAGCACACGAACGAGCGGTACCGCGACAAGGCCGTCCGCATCATCGAGCTGCTCGGGGACCACCCGACGATCCGGGACTACATCGGCGGCCGTCCCTGCCGTATCACCCTGCACGTGCGCACCACGGAAACCCCCGCCGACGTACGTGATCTGGGCGACGACGGCGTGCAGATCAACCTCGCGAGCTACTACTTCGAGAAGTACGACATCGGCTACATCATGGGGATGCTGGCCCACGAGATCGGCCTGCACCCGCTCGCCTCCAGGAACAGGGACATCCCCGACGAGGAAGCGATGTTCCGCGGCATCCCCCTTCCGGTGCCGGGGCTGGCCGACCTGAAGACGCCACGCACCATGAACACCGACAGCGCGGGCCAGGCCGACCACATCATGGCGGCGTTCCCCAGCAGCACCCGGCACGGGATCTACCGGGACATCGTCCTGAAGACGGCCGACATGCTGGCCCAGGCCGCGCGGGCCGGCGTGGAGGGAGCCAAGGCCAAGGACGTCACCGACCTCATCGACTGCTACCTCATGGACCTCGCCTCCATCGCGATCACCAGCGACTACCGCATGAACGCGGCGAAGGAGCCCGGCAACACCGCCAAGGTCTACAACGCCTACAAGGCCCTGCTCGCCCAGCACATGGCCGAGGACAGTCCCGCCCGCCCCCTGCTGCCCGCCGACAAGGGACTGTTCGGTGTCGTACGGGACTTCGCCCAGCTCGCCACCAGCCTCGCGACGAACAACCGGGGCGACAGCATCCAGCAGCCCCTCGCGACGGACGAGGCGCAACCCCGGCTGCCACAGGTCACGGAGGCGCCCCGGCGGCAAACCCCGTCCGCAACGCCTCAGTTGAACGGCTCGCGCGACCAACGCCCCCGCTTCGTGGTGCGGGCCCGCTTCGACGCACGGCGTTTCTCGTACGGGGGCGAGCCGGTCACCGACCTCACCGTGCGTCTCGCGATCCGGGGTCCGGAGGACCAGGCCGCTCAGGTGCGCGACAGGCTCGCGGCGGGAGTGCGTGAGTTCCTGAACGCGCCCGCCTACCGTCTGCCGAACGGGGACCGTCTGCACGTGACCGTCGAGCACGTCGACTCCTCCGACGACCCGCAGTTGACGGTGGACCTGGCGGGCCGGGACCGGGTGATGGACCAGAACACCTGGTGGGCCGATGCCGACCCGGTCCAGTTCGTCCACGAACTCACCCACCAACTGGGCCTGCGCGACGAGTACCGCGACGCTGCCTCCCCGCACCGCCCGCACATCCCGGGCAGCCTGATGGGCGCTCTGAACGAGTCCCCCGAGGACAGCACACTCGCCGCGGGCGGCCTGCGCGGCCGGCATCTGGCCCTGCTCGGCGCGCTCATCGGGGACGTCCCCTCTGCCCCCGCGCAGGACACCGCGCAGACCTGGGACACGGCCCGTACCGCAGCCGTACCCGTCCCGCACCAGTCGGTGTGGGTGGACCCGGTCTCGCTGCCCGGGCCGGCCGACGGCACGGCGGCCGACGGAGTCCCGGCGCAGGTGCAGCAGGACCAGAACTCCCAACCGGCGCCCGCCCATGTGCCGTTCTCCTCGGAGAACTTCGCGTTCACCAATCTCAAGTTCACGGACGACAGATACCTCGCCAAGGCCGTCCGCATCATGGAGCTGCTGCGCAAGCACGACACGATCCGGGAGTACGTAGGCGGCCGTCCCTGCCGGATCACCCTGCATCTGCGCACGACCGAGACCCCGGCCGACGTGATCGACCGTGGCGCGGACGGCGTGGACATCAACCTCGCGAGCTACTACTTCGAGAAGTACGAGATCGGCTACATCATGGGGATGCTGGCCCACGAGATCGGCCTGCACCCGCTCGCCTCCCGGAACACGAACATCCCCGACGAGGAGTCGATGTTCGAGGGAGTCCCGCTCGCCGTGCCGGGCCTGACCGACCTCAGGACGCCGCGCACCATGAGCACCGAGGGCGCTGGTCAGGCCGACCACATCATGGCCGCGTTCCCCAGCAGCACCCGGCACGGGATCTACCGCGACATCGTCGTGACGATGGCCCGGATCCTGGCGCAGGACGCGGCGAACGGGGCACAGAACGCGCAGTCCAGGGACGTCACTGACCTGATCGACTGCTACCTGATGGACCTCGCCTCGATCGCCGTGACCAACGACCACCGGATGCAGGCGGCGACCGAGCCCGGCTACACGGCGAAGGTCTTCAACGCCTACAAGCAGGCGCTCCTCGCCCAGTTGCCGGCCGACTCCCCGCTCCGGGCCCTCCTTCCGTCGGACAAGAGCATGTTCGGCGTGATGAACGACTTCCGTCGCATCGGCACGTACATAGCGATCAACAACCGCGGCGACAGCATCCAGCAGACCGACCCGACCTGATCGCGCCGGTCTCCGTTACCCGCCCGCGGTGACCTGGTCCAGCGGCAGCCACAGGGTGGTGTTGGTCGTCGGACCCACGTTCGTCCGGCGTACACGGGTGAGTTCGGCGTCGGTCAGGGCCCGGTTCCAGACGCGGACCTCGTCGATGCGGCCGGTGAAGAACGCCCTGCTGTCCATCCGCTGGCCGATGTGCACCCCGAACGGCGAGTTGCGGCTGACGGATCCGGCCACGTCGGCCGTGCTGATCGCCCTGCCGTCGATGAACATGGTCAGCCGCCCGCCTCCGCGCCGCAGGGCGAGGTGGTGCCACTGGCCGTCGTTGTGCGCGGCGGTGGTGCTGACGGAGGCGGACCGCACGGCCGTCGCGCCGCTGCGCACCGTCATCAGCCCGCGCACCCGGTTGTTCCCGGGTTCGCCGCGCAGCCAGAACTGCGGCTGGTTGCCGCCGATGCCGCCCATCCACAGCAGCGGCTGCTCGCCGGTCCGGCTGCTGTAGCGGAACCACAGGGAGGCGGTGAAGCTCTGGGTGCCGAGTTCGAGTTGGTTGCGGAACGGCAGTCGTACGGCGTCGTCGGTGCCGTCGAAGGACAGGGCCCCGCCGAACCGTCCGGTCACAGGCGACGCGCCGCCCAGCACGCTCGCGCGCTGCGCCGACGGGGCGCGGTCGGCGGTGGTCGGGTCGGCACCTCGACGCGGCTTGAGCCACTCCTCGTTGAAGCGGGCGAAGCGGATCTCGTCGCGGGCGTCGACGGTGCCGCCCTCGTACATCAGCCCCACCACATCGCCGCCGATGTGCACCATGTCGGAGTAGCCCGACCAGTCCTGGGTGACGACGGTGCCGCGGTCCACGCTCTCCCAGGTGCTGCCGCCGTCATAGGAGGAGCGGATCATCATGGTCCGGCGGCGGTCCGGATCGCCGGGGCAGGACAACAGCATGCGCCCACCGGCGAGTTGCAGCGTCGAACCCTGGACCTGGGGCGTGTACAGGCTCGGGAGGGGACGGAACCGGGAGGTGAAGCTGTCCCCGCCGTCCGTGCTGAAGGTCTGGGTGCGGTGGCCCAGGTCCGTGCCGTCCTGCTCGCGGCCGCTGACCAGGATGGCCCCGTCGGTGCGCTCACTGATGGTGAGTTCGGACGGCTTCTGGTGGAAGGTGCCGCCGGTGGCGATGGGCCAGGAGTCGGTGGCACCGCGGCGCCAGGTGGTGCCGCCGTCGTCGCTGACGATGAGAGCCGCGTGGTTGGCGGAGACCCGGCTGCCGTTCCAGGTCTCGGCGTTGACTCCGAAGACCAGCCGGCCGGCGTGGCTGCCGCGGGTGAGCTGGATCCCGTGCACGGGGCCGGTGGCGTACCAGGAGTTCCAGCTCGCCGGCATGATCTGTGAACTCAGGTTGCGCGGCCGGGTCCAGGTGCGGCCGTCGTCGTCGCTGTACTGGAGGTGCGGGCTGCGGTTGCACGGGACGGCGCAGCTGGAGCCGTCCGGACTCGACGTGTTGTGCGTCTGCGGCAGCAGGATGCGGCCGGTCGCCCGGTTCACGATCGGTGCCGGGTTGCCGTGGGTGTTGCCGGCACCGTCGGTGACGACCCGGAGCGGTCCCCAGGTGCGGCCGCCGTCGGTCGAGCGTTTCATCACGATGTCGATGTCGCCGGCGTCACCGCAGGTGGCGTGACGGCCCTCGGCGAAGGCGAGGAGCGTGCCCTGGTTGGTCCGTACGACGGCCGGGATCCGGAAGCACGAGTAGCCGCCGGGATCCTGGGACGCCCTGAAGATCACCCGCTGCTCGAAGAGCGGTGCGGCCTTGGCGGGTTGGGCGTGGGCGGGGCCCACGAGGGCCGCCGCGGTCGCCATGACCACGCCTGCGGCGAGGTCGGCCTTCAGGTGTGCGCGAAGCCTCGACGGCATGGAGCGGCCCTTCGTCGTGCCTTTCGTCTGAACATCCCGCATCCCATTTATTAATATTTGGGAGTGTTTGATCTCGATGACACGCCGCAGCATGCGAGTGACGGACTTGTCGGCCACGTCATCCGTCACAGGCGGAGCGGATCTTGTAGAAGGTGCTCAAATACCGGGAGTGGTACGACGCGCCGGTGATCCGCGCGGACGCGCATCACGGAGCGCGCCGGCTCTGGACGACGTCCCTGACGAACACGATCCCGTCGATGGCGCTCAGCTGGGCCGGGTCGAGCGGCGCGTACCCGAACCAGGGGGAGACGCGGAGGGCGGGCACTGTGTCGCCGAGGCCGGCGGCCAACTGGGCGGGGTCGATGACGGAACTCTGCTGCGGGCGGGCGTAGAGCAGCCCTTCCACGGTGTCCGGCGAGGGCGTGTCCACTCCGCGGTGGCGGATCGTGCCGAGGGCCGTGGCCACGAAGGCGTAGTCCGTGCCGAGCCGGGCGTTCACCAGAGCGCCGGCGCTCCACCACTCCAGTCGGTCTCCGCCCATCCGCATCGAGCTCATCTCCCGCTGGAGATGGCCGTTGTGGGCGTGGACGAACACCGGGCCACGGTCGGCGAGGGCGAGGAGGTTCCGGGCCATCATCTGGTCACGCACGCTCACCAGTCGGGTCAGACGGGCCGGTGAGGTGTCGGCCATCCAGTGGTGGTAGCGCAGCAGACCGGTCGCGGTGCGGGCGTACAGGCGGGCCCGTTCCCATTCCTCAGGCGTGGACTCCGCGAGCAGGTGCGGGATCTGCTCGTCCAGCAGCGCCGCCAGGTCGTCGGCGAGCACGCGCAGCTCACCGGCCCTGGCCGAGCGCCCCACAGACCGGGTCGGATCCATCATCGCGGCGGGCTCGGTCCACCGGTCGTCGGTGCCGAGCAGGCGGTCGAGCGCGTCCGAGGTGCAGGGCAGCAGCTTCGCGTCCACCCGGGCGGAGAGGTAGTCGTGGAGTGCCGTGAGGGCCTGCCGGGGGCTCGCTGCCGCCGTGATCTCCAGCGGGCCGTCGAAGCCGGCGAAGCGGACCTGCTCGGACGCGGGGCGGCCGTCGTTGTGGGCACGCATCCAGCGCACGAGCTCGCGGTTGCCGGCGAAGGCGCCCCAGTCGTGGCTGATGCCGTGTTCCATGGTGTCGTCGAGGCTCCCGGTGCCCGAGGTGACGTAGTCGTCCACGACCAGCCCCATCAGGCAGTCGCTCTCGATCGCGATCGTCCGGTAGCCCTCCTGCTCGACCAGCTGCCGGAAGACGCCGTTGCGCAGTTCGAGCAGAGCGTCCTCGCCGTGGGTGGGTTCGCCGAGGGCGAGCAGCCGGGGTCGGGCCGGGACCAGCCTCATGACGCAGGCAGCGTCGACGGAATGGGCGGTGTCCTTGATGTCGGTCGCCATACCTTCAACGGTATCGTTGAACCTTCGGTGGAAACTTTGCCGCGATATCGTCAGTGACATGGGGCAAAACCTTCAAACCAGTGGACGGCTCCGACCGGTCGACCTGGCACGCGGACACGGTCTGTCCACGCAGGCGGTCAGGAACTACGAGGAGGCCGGCATCCTTCCGGCCGCCGCGCGCACGCCCCACGGCTACCGGACCTACACCTCGCTCCACGCGGGGGCGCTGCGCGCGTTCCTCGCCCTGGTGCCGGGGCACGGCCATCGGACGGCGACGTCGATCATGCGGGCCGTGAACCAGGGACGCGCCGATGAAGCCCTCCACCTCATCGACGAGAGCCACGTCCAACTTCTCGACGACCGGCGGACCCTTCAGGCGGTGGAGAGCGCCTTGCGCGACCTGGAGCGCGGGGTGGCGGCCGAGTCCGGTGCGCGGGCCGATCCGGCAACGGGGTCCGGGCCGGGCGGCACCTTCATCGGTCCGCTGGCGCGGGCGCTGGGCATCCGGCCGGCGACACTGCGCAAATGGGAGCGCGCCGGGCTGGTGCGCCCGCGCCGCGACCCGCAGACGGGGTACCGGGTCTACGACGAGGCGGACGTACGGGACGCCCGGCTGGCCCACCAACTCCGGCGTGGCGGGTACCTGTTGGAGCACATCGCCCCGCTGATCACCCAGGTGCGGGCGGCCGGGGGCCTGGAGCCGCTGGAGGCCGCGCTGTCGGACTGGCGCGACCGGCTGTCCGCCCGCGGACGGGCGATGCTGACCGGGGCCGCCGAGCTGGAGGCGTACCTTCGCGAGCACGGCTGACTTGAAACCGCCCCCTCTGGCCCACGATTCGACCGGTCCAGACCATTGGCAGTCGCATCGGCGGAGCCCGGCAGTCCGGCGAAACGGTGCTTCCGGCTCTTGCCTGGGCGGCTGAGCCCGAAGAGACCCTGGCGGGTGTTCGTGATCCAGCGTCGAGCACACGGTCCAGCGGGAATGAGTCACCGCGGCGCACCTGCGTTTTTCCGTCAAGCTCCGCCGCAAGTGCACGAAAGCTCCACGGATACATCACTATTTGACGCGACGAATGCGTCGACGACCGGTCTCTGAGGGGGAAGCCGGCGTCACGCGCGGGGGTGCGTCCGCTCGACGGAGCAGTGCTCACCCCTGCCCGGGGAGGGAACAACACCGCATGAAGCGGACCTTACGCACCACCTTGCTGACGACGGACGCGCTCATAGCGGCCTGCGGCGAGCCGGTCGCACAGGCAGCGGCCGAGCCGTCGGCCCGCATCGACCCGCGGGTGCTCGTCGTCAGCGACGGCGGTTCGGCCACCGACGCCGTAGCCGCCGGACCCGACACCACGAAGGCCGACTCCGCCTTCGGCGACGCGTACACGGGCGGACGCTCCGGGTGGGCCACCACCCCGGTCGCCACGTCGCTCGCCCTCACCCTGCCGCGGTCCGCGGCATCCTCCACGGCCGCCGGTTCGGGCGGTTCCGAGCCGGCCGCCGACCCGCCGCCGGACGCCGGTGTGCCCAAGGGCGGGGCCGAGCCCGTCCCTCCAGCGGGGAGCTGACCGGACGTACCGGCAGCGGGGTCCTGGCGTGTGCCGGGTCCTGCACCTCCTCCCACACCTCGGCCGTGGAGCACATCAATGCACGTTCATCACGGCGCGCGACGCCATGCCGCCGCGCGCGTCACCCTGCTCACCGAAGGCACCTACCCGCACAGTCACGGGGGTGTGAGCGTCTGGTGCGACCAGCTCGTCACCGGCATGCCCGACATCGAGTTCGACGTCGTCGCCGTCACCGGCACCGGACGGGAACCGATCGTGTGGGACCTGCCTGACCATGTCCGCGGCGTCCTGCCCGTCCCGATGTGGGGCGTCGCTCCCGGGGGCCGCCCGCCGCGCGGCCGGTCGCGCAGGCGGCTCGCCGACGCCTACGAGCGGTTCCTGACCGCGCTCGTGGACCCCGGCGCCGAGAACGGCTTCGCACCCGCCCTGTACGCCCTGGCGCGCGCGGCGGCGGTCGGCGAGCTCAGCCCGTTCCTACGGGGCCACAAGGCGATCGCGATCCTGACCTCCGTATGGAGGCGCCCGGGGCCGGCGGTGCGTGAGGCGCGGCCGACGCTGCACGACGCGCTCACCGCCACCGCCCTGCTCGAACACGCGCTGCGCCCGCTGGCCGCGGCACCACCGCGGGACGGTGTCGCGCACGCGGTCAGCGGCGGTGTCGCCGTCCTGCCGGGGCTTGCGGCACGGGAGCGGTACGGGGTTCCGCTGCTGCTCACCGAGCACGGCGTCTACCTGCGCGAGCGCTACCTCGGCTATCGCACCGCCCCGTACCGCTGGCCGGTGAAAGCCGTGGTGCTGGGCTTCTTCCGGCTGCTGGCGGAGGAGAGTTACCGCCAGGCCGCCCTGATCACCCCCGGCAACCGCTACAACCGGCTGTGGGAGGAGCAGGGCGGCGCCGACCCGGAGTCCATCCGCACCGTCTACAACGGCGTCGATCCCGCCGCGTTCCCGCCCGCCGGACCCGAGCCGGAGTCGCTCACCCTGAGCTGGGCCGGGCGGGTCGACCCGATCAAGGACCTGGAGACCCTGATCCGCGCTTTCGCTCTTGTCCGACAGCAACTCCCCGACGTGCGACTGCGGTTGTTCGGAGGCACTCCTCGAGGCGGTGAGGCGTACCGGGAACGCTGCGAGGCCCTGGCCGCCGAGCTCGGGCACGGCGACGCGGTGACCTTCGAGGGGCGCGTCGACGACATCAAGGACGCCTACGCGGCCGGGAACGTGGTGATGCTGTCCAGCATCAGCGAAGGCTTCCCGTTCACGCTCATCGAGGCCATGTCGTGCGGGCGGGCGACCGTCTCCACCGACGTGGGCGGCGTGCGCGAGGCCGTCGGCGGCACCGGGCTCGTGGTGCCGCCGCGCGACCCGGCCGCCATGGCCGCCGCCGCGCTGGAGCTGCTGGTCGATCCCGGGCGGCGCCGGGCCATGGGGGAGGCGGCCCGGCTGCGGGTGATCGAACAGTTCACCCTGCGCCAGACCATCGACACGTTCCGCGCCATCTACCACGAACTGGCCTTAGGGAAGACCGAGTTGGCCGGCAAGGTCGTGCTGCCGTCCCCGGCGGTCAGCGGCACGGGGAGTCTGACCGGATGAGCGGTCCCCTGTCCCTGGAGCCCGGTGGTGTCGAGAGCGACACGCTTGCGCTGCGGCTGACCGCACCCCGTCCGCGCCGGGCCCTGGACGCCGCCACGCCCGCGGAAGGGCCGCCGGCCGGGGGGCCCGAGGAGGAGGCGGTCAGCACGCTCGCCGCCGAACTCGCCGACTCCATCGCGCCCGCCGTCCACCCCTACGAGGTGGCGGCGCTGCTGGAGGCGGAGGGCCTGACCGCCTCGGTGATCAAGGAACGGTACGGGCACCCGAACCTCTTCTCACTCGCGGCCGCGCTGTACGAGAGAGTGCCCCGGACGTTCCCCGAGCCGCCGCCGACGACCGACCTCTGGCGGCCCGACACCCCGCGCTGCCTGCTGCGCGGCGTCCTGTTCGCGCTGCCTGCCCTGGCCTACTTGCTCACCGCTCCCCTGTGGCAGCCCGGCCGGCACGCTCCCGCGCTGATCGTCGCGGGCATCGCCTCCTGGGCGTGGGGACAGGCGCTCGGCCATCGCGCGCACCTGCGGCTGCCGACGGGACGGCGCGAGGCGTCCGGCACCCTGCTGTCCGGGTCCCTCCTGGGCGCGGCGGTTGCCACGTCGCTGGCGGTGCTGCCGGCCGACAGCGCGGTGGCCGTCGGGGCGGCGGCCGCCCAGTCCCTGTACCTGTCGGCGGCGAGCGTGCTGCTGGTCCTGGCCCGGGAACGGCTGCTGCTGGCCGCGCTCAGCCCATTGATCGCGGGCGCCGCGGCACTGCCCTGGTGGGAGCCGGGGCCACACCTGCGGGCCGGGCTGCCCCTGTGCACGCTCCTGTTCACGCTCCTGGCCGCCGGCCGGGTGCTGAGAGCGGGCCGCGCCGGTCCGGCGGCATCCGACGCCGCGAGGCCGAGGCTGCTCGCGTCCCTGCCGTACGGCCTGTTCGGGCTGGCCGCCGCGGTGCTCGTCGTGCTGGAGGGCCGGCGGCAGCCGTACACGGTGATCGCCCTGACCCTGAGCATGGGCCCCGCCGAGTGGCTGCTGTACCGCTACCGCGGCTGGTCGGTCGCCGCACTGCGGGCCAGCGCGACCCCCGTCGGATTCCTGTTGCGCTCGGCCGCCGTCCTCGGCCTGTGCCTGTCCGCCTACCTGCTGCTGTTGCTGCCGGCCGTCCTGTTCACCGGCTCCGCCCCGGCCACACCGCTGCTGCTCGCCGGCGTCCTGTGGACCGCCCTGCTGCTCCAGGCGTTCGGGGTGGCCTGGCCACCCGCGGTGCTCTGCCTCGCCGCCGCCGGCGCGGCAGCCGCCGCGGTGACTGTGCCGGACCTGCCACCAGGACCGGCCGTACTGCCCGCGGCCTGCGCCGTGACCGCCGTCTGCCTCACGGCCTGCGCGATACACCGCCTGGGCCGCCCCTCCCCGCACGCCTGACCCCGCGAACGACCTCCGAACGGACCGCAGACCGGCACCGCTGGGTGCCGGGTCTCCGGTCTGTCAACGACCAGGAAAGGACCAAGCGTTGACCTCCGCACCGCTCGCCGCCGTCACCGGAGCCGAAGGCTTCATCGGCTCGCACCTCACTGAGGCGCTCGTCGCCTCCGGCCACCGCGTCAGGGCCATGGCCCAGTACAACTCGTTCTCCTCCTACGGGTGGCTGGAGACCCTGCCCGCCGACGTCCTGGACCAGGTGGAGATCGTCCTCGGCGACGTACGCGACGCGGGCTCGGTGCGCGGCCTGCTCGACGGCGCCGACTGCGCCTACCACCTCGCCGCGCTCATCGCGATCCCGTACTCCTACCAAGCCCCGCACAGCTACGTGGACACCAACGTCACCGGCACGCTCAACGTCCTGGAAGCGGTACGGGCGCTGGAGATCCCGCGCCTGGTGCACACCTCCACCAGCGAGACGTACGGCACCGCGCAGACCGTGCCGATCACCGAGGACCACCCCATCAACACGCAGTCGCCGTACGCCGCATCGAAGGCGGGCGGCGACCGGCTGGCCGACAGCTACCACGCCGGCTTCGGCACGCCCGTGGTGACACTGCGGCCGTTCAACACCTTCGGCCCGCGCCAGTCGATGCGGGCGGTGATCCCCACCGTCATCGGCCAGGTGGCGGCCGGGCAGCGCACCATCACGCTCGGCGACCTGCGCCCCACCCGGGACTTCATGTTCGTCGAGGACACCGCGAAGGCCTTCCTCGCCGTCGGCACCGCACCCGCCGACCAGGTGGTGGGCCGCACCTTCAACGCCGGAACCGGAGGTGAGATCTCCGTCGGTGACCTGGTCGCCCTCATCGGCAAGGTCATGGACGCGGCGCTCGACGTCCGAGAGGACCCCGCACGCCTGAGGCCCGCGGCCTCCGAGGTGATGCGGCTCGTCGCCGACGCCACCCGGCTGACCGCGGCGACCGGCTGGCGGCCCGGCGGCACGCTGGAGGAAGGGCTCGCGCGCACCGCGCGGTGGTTCACCGACCCGGCCAACCTGGCCCGCTACAAGACCGGCATCTACAACATCTGACCCGACCGGCACGTACCGCAGGAGGTATGCCATGCACGCAGTGATCCTGGCCGGAGGGAAAGGCGTGAGGCTGCGGCCGTACACGACCGCGCTGCCCAAGCCGCTCGTCCCCATCGGCGACCAGCACGCGATCCTGGAGATCGTGCTGCGCCAGCTGTCCACGGCCGGCTTCACCCGCTGCACCATCGCCATCGGGCATCTGGGCGAGATCATCCGCGCCTACGTCGGCGACGGAACCCAGTGGGGCCTGAGCGTCGACTACGCCACGGAGGACAGCCCACTGGGCACCCTGGGTCCGCTGCTGAATCTGCGCGACCGGCTGCCCGAGCACTTCCTCGTCATGAACGGCGATGTCCTCACCGACCTCGACTACGCCGACGTGCTGCGCACGCACGAGACGGCCGGCACGCCCCTGACCATCGCCACGTACGCCCGCAAGGTGCACATCGACTTCGGGGTGCTGACCACCGACTCCAGCCGGGTCGTCGCCTTCACCGAGAAGCCCAGCATCGACTACCGGGTCTCCATGGGCGTCTACGGCGTCTCGCGGGCCAGCCTCGACCACTACACCCCCGGACTGCCGCTCGGCTTCGACGAGCTGGTGATGGACCTGCTCGCCGCCGAACGGCCCCCGCACGCCTACGAGTTCGACGGGTACTGGCTGGACATCGGCCGTCCCGACGACTACGACCGGGCCAACGCGGAGTTCACCAGCCGCAAGTCGCTCCTGCTCAAGGGGGCCTGAGGAGAACCATGCACATCCTCGTACTCGGCAACACCGGCTACCTGGGCGCGCATGTCGCCGAGGACCTGCGCGGCCTGCCGGACGTGCGGGTCCTCGTCGCCGGCCGCTCGGGTGCCGCCGACGTCGCGGTGGACCTCGCCACCGACCGCCCGCGGGACCTGGCGGCCCTGCTGGCCGAGGCCGCGCCCGACGCTGTCGTCAACTGCGCGGGCGCGACCGGCGGCGACGCCGTCACCCTCGCTGAAGTGAACGCCCGCGGCCCCGCCGTGCTGTGCACCGCTCTGAGGGCGGCGGCGCCGGGAGCACGGCTGGTCCATCTGGGCTCGGCCGCCGAGTACGGGCCCACCGAACCCGGCGTGCGGGTCACGGAATCGGCGGCGACCCGGCCGGCCGGACCGTACGGCGCGACGAAGCTGGCCGGCACGGTGGCGGTCACCGCGTCCGGCCTGGATGCGACGGTACTGAGGGTGGGGAACCCGGTGGGCGCGGGAGCCCCGCCCACCGGGCTGCCCGGCCGGGTCGCCCGTCTGCTCGCCGACGCCGGGGACGACCCGGACGCGGAACTGCGGCTCGGCGACCTCTCCGCGCACCGTGACTTCGTGGACGCCCGCGACGTGGCACGGGCGGCCCGACTGGCGGTCACGGCCTCCGGGCCGCTGCCGCCCGTGCTGAACATCGGCGGCGGCGACGCCCGCCCGGTCCGCGACCTCGTGCGCACACTCGCGGAGACGGCCGGATTCCGCGGCCGGATCGTCGAAGCGGGATCCGGCGGATCCGCCCGGTCCGCGCAGGTGTCCTGGCAGTGCTCGGACATCACCGCGGCCCGCGACGCCCTCGGCTGGACGCCGGCCCACACCCTCGACGCGTCGGTGGCAGCGCTCTGGGCCGACGAGGGGGTACCGGCGCGGTGAGCCTGCTGATCCCGCTGTACGTACATCCGGCCGAGGACCCGGACGCCTGGCAACGGCTCATCACCCACGCCACCCGCACCTGCGCCGTCGTACTGAACCCGGCGAACGGACCCGGCGACGCCCCGGACCCGGCGTTCGCCACGGCCGCCGAGGCACTGCGCGCGGCGGGGGCCCGCGTGCTGGGCTACCTCGACATGGACTACGGCGCCCGCGACCTTGCACAGATCACGGAGGAACTGCGCCGGCACCAGGAGTGGTACGCCGTCGACGGATGCTTCCTGGACCAGGCGCCGGCGGCTCCGCGGGGACTGCCGGACTGCCGTCGCCTGGTCCGCTCCGCCCGCAGGCTCGGCGCCTCGACGGTCGTCCTCAACCCGGGCGTCCACCCGGCGCCCGGGTACGCCCGGATCGCCGACCTGACGGTCACTTTCGAGGGGCCCTGGTCGAGTTACGTGTCGGACTTCAGCCGCCCCGCCTGGACCGAGCGGCTGCCCGCCGAGCGGCTCTGCCACTTGGTCCACGGCGTTCCGGAACCACTCGTACCGCTCGCCGTGCGGACGGCGGGGCAGCGGGGCGCCGGCGTGTGCGGGCCGGTGACGGGAGACCTGCCCAACCCCTGGTCGCAGGTGACGCCCGCGCTGGCGGAGGCGGACCGGTGAGGCGGGCTGTCCCGGCCGTCATGGCCTGGCTGCTGTCCCTGACCACCCTGACGGCGTGCGCCGACGGCCCCACCCCCGGGAAGATGACTGCCGACGGCGCGCGTTGGCAGCCACGTCCCGGGGTGGCGTGGCAGTGGCAGCTGGACGGCAGGCTCGACCCGACCGTCGACGTGCCCGTCTACGACATCGACGGATTCGAGAACAGCGCCGACGACGTCGCACGTCTCCACCGGGACGGCCGCAAGGTGATCTGCTACATCAACGTCGGCGCCTGGGAGGACTTCCGCCCCGACCGGCGTGCCTTCCCCCGCTCCGTGCTCGGCCGCCCCAACGGCTGGCGCGGCGAACGCTGGCTGGACATCCGCCGCTTGTCGACGCTTCGCCCCCTCATGGAACGCCGCTTCGACATGTGCCGCGACAAGGGCTTCGACGCGGTCGAACCGGACCTGGTCGAGGGCTACGCCGACAACACCGGCTTCCGCCTCACCGCCCACGACCAGCTCCGCTACAACCGCATGATCTCCGAGATCGCACACGAACGCGGACTCGCCGTGGGCCTCAAGAACGACCTGGCCCAGATCCCGCACCTGGTGGCCGACTTCGACTTCGCGGTCAACGAGGAGTGCGCCCAGTACGACGAGTGCGCGCTGCTGGAACCGTTCATCGCCGGGGACAAGGCCGTCTTCCATGTGGAGTACGCCGAGCCCGTGTCCCGCTTCTGCCCGACCTCCCGCGAGCTGCGCCTGTCGTCGATGCTGAAGAGACCGGAGCTGGACGCCTGGCGCAGGCCGTGCTGACGCCCGGGTGCCGGGATCCGCCGGATCCCGGCTCAGGCTCAGGGTCAGTCCTGCCGCCGTCTCCGTGGCTGTCGACTTCCCGGTCCAGCGGGGCTGTGTACGGCACGAGCGCGATCCGTCGCGGCGCCGGGACGTCCATGTGATCGACGACCAAGGTCAGCGCGATGCCGAGCCGGCGTCCGGACTCTCGTACGCGAAGCCCAACGGCAAGCTCAGGCGGCAGCCTTGGGGTCGATCCACAGCGCCTCGGAGACACCGCACAGCGCGCCCTCCGCCGTGGCCAGTGCCACGCCCATCGTGTGCTTGCGGCCGGACTCCGACACCAGCCACGCGTACGAGATGTGCGGCTCACCCGCGACGACCGGACGCAGAACCGTGCCCGTGAGGGACGCGGTGACCGCGCCCGGGCGCAGCGTGCCGAGGAAGCGGCCAGCCCAGTGTCCCGGGCAGTCCAGCGCACCCCAGACCAACTGGGTCGGGAGCAGGCCGTCGGCGTCGGCGAAGGCGTGGGACGGGGTCCAGGCGGAGGCCACCAGGCCGAGATCCGGCACCGGAGTGCCGTGCACCCGCAGACCGCGGTCAGCGGTGCGCAAGCCGCATCCGAAGCAGTCGACCACACCCGACGGCGGCGCCGCCCGGAACCTCTCGGCCGCCGCGTCCGCCTCGTCCCAGGACGGCGCGGCCGGCACGTCGAGCGGCAACTCGGCGGGGCGCGCGGCGGCGAGGGCCGCTCGGCCTCGCCCAACTCCACACCCGCGTCGGCCGTTTCGGCGATCCGCACGGGCACCTCGACCGGCACCGGCCCACGGAAGTCCACCCGGACCGTCCGCGCTCCGGACCTCTGGGCCAGCACCCCGGCGATGTAGCCCCCGAAGGCCACCTGCGGGTAGCCGACGTACAGCCCGGGCACCACGATCGCGTCACTCGTCGTCATGATCCCCACCTCATCACACGCGAGGACCGCGCCGGCGCCGGCCGACCGCACAGGGGTGACCGTGTCAGGCGTCCGCGACCAGGAGGCGATAGCCGACGTCGATGGAGTCGAGTGCGAGCAGACCGGCGTACCGGTCGTGCCAGCGGCCGCTCGCGAGGTCCTCGGTGAGCGTGGCCAGGCCGGGTGCGAGGGCGTCCTCTCCGGTCTGGGCGAGCATGGAGATTCCGGCGCGCACCTGTGGGTCGAGATAGGCGTGCGGGCGGCGCCAGAAGGCCGCGCCGAACCCGTCCGTGCAGTCGTGCGGGATGTCGACGGGCACCTGACGGGCCCCGCCGAGCAGAGCCGCCAGCCGGTCGGTCGGGACTGCGCGGGTGTCGTCGAAGGCGGCGGCCTGGGGAAGGTAGTCGCGCACGAGCCAGAACCGCTCGCGGAAGACCTGCTGATCCCAGGTCAGGACGACGACGTGGCGGCGCGCGACCCGACGGAGCTCGGCGAGACCGGCTTCGAGGTCGCTCCAGTGATGGACGGTCAGCAACGCCATCACGGTGTCGGCGGCGTTGTCGCGCAACGGCAGTCGCTCGGCGACCGCGCACACGGCCGGCGCGGACCGGGGCGGGCGCTGGGCCAGCATGACGTGGCTGGGCTCGACCGCCAGCACGGTCCGCGGCGGTTCGTAGGAGCCGGTGCCCGCCCCCACGTTGATCACGTCCGCGGCATCGCCGAGCGCCGCGTGGATCTGGGCGGCGATCCGCGGATCCGGCTGCCTGGTCCGGCCGTACGTCGTTCCGAGCGTGTCATAGATGGCCATGGCTCCGAGTATGAGACGAAGGCGCCGATCGGGGTGGGCCGCCGGAGCCGCACCCCGACCCGGCGCTGTGGCGCGAGGCGAGGCGGTCGGCCGCTCAGCCGACGGGCGGCATGTCGGTCGGGCCGGAGTCGAGTCCGGGTCGCTTGGCCGCCCAGGCGCCGCGCGTGAAGTCCGGGATCTCGACGGGGCGGCCGTTGCGCGCCAGGGACGCCGCGCTGAGCGGGACCGCCGAGCACCAGGCGGCCGAGTCGTAGACGTCGATGTCGGGAACCAGTCCGGCGCGCAGCAGTTGGACGGTGCGCCATTGCAGGACGTAGTCCATGCCGCCGTGGCCGCCGTTGTTCGCGGCGTTGTCCCCGACCTTCTGCCACAGCCAGTGGTCGTACTCCTTGCGGTAGTCGGCGAAGTCGCGCCAGGTGTGCCCTGCGTGGTCCGGTTCGAGATAGACGCGCGCGCCGGTCGGGGAGGGCCCGGTGTAGTCCTCGACGATCCCGCGGCTGCCGGCGAGCGTGTTGATCCTGCTGTACGGCCGCGGTGAACTCACGTCGTGCTCGGCCCTGATGACCCTGCCCTTCTCGGTCTCGATCAGGCAGGTGACCAGGTCGCCGTTGATGTACGTCTCCTTCCAGGACGGGTGGTCCCGGGGGATGTGGCGCTCGCGGTAGTCGGCGAGCCCCTTGGGCGCGGTCGCCGTCGCGCGCAGGGTGGCCATGCGGTCGCCGCGGTTGACGTCCATGGCTGCCGCGATCGGGGCCAGCCCGTGCATGGGGTAGAAGGACGCGGTGCTGCGGGTGTGCCACAGCCGCCGCCAGGAATCGGTGTAGTACGTGTCGGAGAAGAGGAGTTCACGCAGGTCGTGGAGGTAGCCGCCATCGCCGTTGGTGATCTCTCCGAACACACCGGCGTGCGCCATCCGCAGTATGGCCAGTTCGTTGCGGCCGTAGTTGCAGTTCTCCGCGAGGAGCAGGTGCTTGCGGGTGCGCTCGGAGGTGTCCACCAGGTCCCACAGCTCGCGCAGTTCGGTCGCGACGGGGAGCTCCACGACGGCGTGCCTGCCGCTGAGCAGGGCCGCTCTGCCGTGCTCGTAGTGGAACTCCCAGGGCGTGGCGACGTACACCAGGTCGATGTCGTCGCGCCGGAGCATCCGGGCGTAGGAGCCGGCCGAGCCGCCGTACTCGGCGGGGTGGGGCTCGCCCTTGCTCACCAGCCGGTCGGCGGCGCGGGTCGCCCGGTCGGCACGGATGTCGCAGACGGCGGTCACGGTGCAGCCGGGCACGGCCGCCCAGCTCATGACCATGCCGCTGCCGCGGTTGCCGAGGCCGATGACGGCGACGCGGACGGTTCTGTGGACCTCGAAGGGCACACCGATCATCGACTTCTGTCCAGGACGGCGGCGGGGCACCTGTCCCGTGGCGGCGGACGCGGCCGGCGTCGCGGCGGTCATCCCGGCCGCGAGCGCGCCGGTGGCCACGGCTCCGCCAAGGAGCAGTCGGCGTGAGACAGCGGGTGTTTCGGACATGACGGCAACACTCCTCGGTGGGGTGGCTTGCATCACTGCCGGTGCACTGTCGTGACTGTGGGGACGCGGGGACTGTCGGTGCACGACTCTGCGGGCTGCGACGCTCGCATGTCAATATGTGCTCGATAGGGAGCTGTTACGAGCAGTATCGAGCATCACCGGGAGGCCTCGAAGCAACGGGCACACCCATCGGCCGTCGCGGGAGGAGCGGTTGCCCGCACTCGGCTGCATGACCGCGCGCCTCACGGCCCGCGGGGACCCTCGCCGGAAATCGCCGTTGCCTGTACCGCATTCCTCAAGGCGATACGAACCCCGGCCAACTGGGTGTCCGCTACAAGAAATGCAACGGATTACTCACCACGGATCTTCTGGATGCCTTCAGCGGCCACGCACCGGGACTGCCGGCCAACATTTCACATCTTGCGCAGGGGAATCCCGTGGCCCGGGAAGGAAGGAATTCCTGGTCGGCTTCACCATCGCCGAACGCCCCTGAATCCGCGGTACGAAGCCGACCGGGGGAGAGGTGATCCTTCAGGTGCCCGCCGGCTGTCGCTGCGACCTGAAATGCCGGCAGGCCCGTCGGCAGGGCGGCGCCGACGGGCTGACGTGCGGGCGGGACTCAGGGCAGGACGACTATCTTGCGTCCCTGGCCGGCGGCGAACTGGTCCAGCGCCTGCGGATACTGCGCCAGCGGCAGCCGGTGGCTGATGAAGACCTGCGGATCGAGCACTCCGGTGGCGAACAGCTCCGCCGCGCGCTCGTAGCTGTGCAGGACCGCCATCGAGCCGGTGATCGTGATCTCCTGGTTGTAGATGCGGTACGGCGAGATGGTGGCCTTCGTGGCGTAGTCCGAGACCCCGAACTGGAGGAACGTCCCCGCCTTGGCGACCCGCTCCAGGCCGTCCTGGATGGCGGCGGCGTTCCCGGTCGCGTCCACGACCACGTCCCAGCCGCCACCCGAACGCCGCAACTCATCCGCGGACAGGGCCACTTGAGAGCAACCGAGCTTCTCCGCCGTCGCCAGCCGCTCCGGATTGACGTCGACGACGTCCACCGACGCCGCCCCGGTGCGCTTGGCCAGCTCCAGCATCATCAGGCCCATCGTGCCGCTGCCGTAGATCAGCACGTGGGAGCCCAGCCTGCTGCTCAGCACGTCGTAGCCGCGCACCGCGCACGACAGCGGCTCGATCAGGGCCGCGTCCTGGACGTCCACATGGTCGGGCAGCCGTACGCAGTTGGCGACCGGGGCGACGGCGTACTCCGCGGCGCCTCCGGCCACCGTCACTCCGATCGCCTGCCACCGGTCGCACAGGTTGTTGCGGCCGACCCGGCAGTAGCGGCACTCGTGGCAGTAGAGCGAGGGGTCGACGGCGACCCGGTCGCCGAGGGCGAGTTCGGTGACCTCGCTGCCGAGGCCCACGACCTCCCCGGCGAACTCGTGCCCCGGCACGACCGGGAGCGTGGGCGCGAACTCGCCCTGGAGGATGTGCAGATCGGTCCCGCACAGCCCGCAGGCCGCCACGTCGACCACGACCTCGCGCGGCCCGGGAGTGGGGTCCGGCACCGTGGTGACGGTGACCTTGCCGGGCGCTTCGATGACAGCGGCTTTCACTTGACTGCTCCTAGGGACAGCCCTCGGACCAGTTTGTCCTGGGCGGCGAAACCGGCGATGAGCACCGGCAGGGAGACCAACGTCGCGGCGGCGCACAGCCGGGCCAGGAAGAGGCCCTCGCTGGTGATGAAGCCGACCAGGAAGACCGGCGCGGTCGACGCGTTGGTCGCCGTGAGGTTGACCGCGAACATGAACTCGTTCCAGCTGAAGATGAAGCAGATCAGCGAGGTCGCGGCGAGCCCCGGCATGGCGACAGGCGCGACGATCCGCAGCAGCACGGTGGGCAGACCCGCGCCGTCGACCTCGGCGGCCTCGAGGATCTCCTTGGGCACCTCGGCGAGGAACGAGCGCATCATCCACACCGCGATCGGCAGATTCATGGCGGTGTAGAGGATGATCAGCGTCCACACGTTGTCCAGCATCCCGGCGTCCTTGACGATCAGGTACACCGGCAGCAGCGCCGCGATGGCGGGCAGGAACTTGGTGGACAGGAAGAAGAACATCACGTCGGTCCACTTCTGGACCGGCTTGATGGACAGCGCGTACGCCGTCGGCACCGCCAGGACGAGCACGAGCAGCGTCGAAATCACGCTGGCCATGGCCGAGTTCAGCAGGAACGGCGTGATGTCGCGGCTGAACAGCAGCTTGTACTGGTCGAAGGTGACCGGCGCCAGCAGGCTCGGCGGGTTGGTCGCCGCGTCCGCCTCCTGGTGGAAGGAGGTGAGCACCATCCACGCCACCGGCGCGAAGAACGCCAGCGTGGCGAGCCAGGCGACGAAGGTCCACAGAGGGGACAGCCTGGGGGTGCCGCCGTGGTCGTCGCGCCGTCGAAGGACCTTCTTGAGTCTCGCGCCGGGCGCGGCGACTGCCGCGTGAGTGGTCATCGGGACACCTCCTCACGGAACAGCGACGCGATGGTGCGCAGCGCGAAGGTCGCGATCACGATCGAGCCGAGCACGACGACCACACCGGCGGCGGCCGCCTGGCCGTACTCGTACTTGCGGAACATGGTCAGGTAGATCTCGTACGGCAGGTTGGTGGTCCGGGAGCCGGGGCCGCCCTGGGTGATGGTGTAGACCGCGTCGAAGGTCTGCACGACGTAGATCGTGCCGAGCAGGATGCCCAGTTCGAGGTACTGGCGCAGATGCGGCAGCGTGATGAAGCGGAAGGTCGCCATGGCCGACGCCCCGTCGACCCGGGCCGCCTCCAGCACGTCACCGGGCTGCGCCTGAAGACCGGCCAGGATGATGAGCATCATGAACGGCGTCCACTGCCAGACCAGCGAGAGGACGACGGCGGGCATCGGGTAGGAGGACACCCAGTCGATCGTGGGGCCGTTGTCCGCGCCGAAGAAGCGGTACACGGCGTTGAGGGTGCCGTTGAGCAGGCCGTAGTCGGGGTTGTAGACGGCGTGCTTCCACAGCAGCGCCGCGGCGACCGGCATGACCAGGAACGGCGCGATGAGCAGCGTCCGCGCCAGGCCGCGGCCGACGAACCGGCGGTCCAGCAGCATCGCCAGGCCCAGGCCGAGCAGCACACTGATGAGGACCACCGAGGCGGTGAGTACGACGGTGTTGAGCACCGCCGTGCGCAGCCGCTCGTCGGTGAAGACGAACTTGAAGTTGGACAGCCCCACGAAGCGCCGCTCGCCCGGCTTGAGGACGTTCCACTGCAGCGTGGAGATGACGAGCGTGGCGACGAACGGCAGTTGGGTGACGACGATGGTGAAGACGAGCGCCGGAAGCAGCGGGATACGGCGCTTCCACTTGCCGGCGCCGGCGGACGGGCGCGGGCGGCTGGGCGGTGGAGCTGTCTTGGGGGGCGCGGTGAGCGTGGTCATGGCGGTTTCCTCTGCCAGTGACGGCCGGGAGATGGGAGAAAGCGGGCCCGGCCGGCCGAGGAGCCGGCCGGGCGATGACGGTCACTGGTAGTTCTTGGCGACTTCCTCGGCGAGCTTCTGGCCGTCGTTCAGTGCCTTGTCCACGCTGGTCTTGCCGGCGATCGCGGCGGAGATCTCCTGGGTGACCTTGGTGCCCAGGTCCTGGAACTCGGGGATGGCCACGTACTGGACGCCCACGGTCGGCCTCGGCTGGAGGCCCGGGTTGGCCGGGTCGGCCTGCTCGATGGACTTCAGCGTGATGTCACCGAACGACGCCGCGGCCTTCTGGTACTCCGGGAGCTCATAGGTGCTGGCCCGCTTGCCGGCCGGGACACGCGACCAGCCGAGCTTCTCGCCCACCGTCTTCTCGTACTCCTTGCTGGAGGCCCACAGCATGAACTTCGACGCGGCGTCGGCGTTCTTCGTCGTCTTGGGCATCGCCCACGCCCAGCTCCACAGCCAGCCACTGCTCTTGGTCTCGGCAGTCGGCGCGTACGCGTAGCCGACCCGGCCGGCGATCTTGCTGGACTTCGGGTCCTCCAGCGACCCGGCCGCGCTGGTCGCGTCGTACCACATCGCGACCTTCTTCTGGCTCATGGCGTTCAGGCACTCGGTGAACCCGGCCTGAGCCGCACCCGCCTCGCCGTGCTTGCGGACCAGGTCGACGTAGAAGTTCGCCGCCTTCTTGAACTCCGGGGAGTTCACCTGCGCCTTCCAGTCCTTGGTGAACCAGGTGCCGCCGTAGGTGTTCACCACGGTCGTCAGCGACGCGCCGAGCTCGCCCCAGCCGGCCAGACCGCGCAGACAGATGCCCCGCATGCCCGGCTCGGCACCGTCCACCTTGGCCGCGATGTCGGCTATCTGCTGCCAGGTCGGACGCTCGGGCACCTTGATGCCCTTCGCCTCCATGACGTCCTTGTTGTACATGAGGAACGAGGACTCGCCGTAGAACGGCAGGGCGTAGAGCTTGCCGTCGGAGCCCGACAGGGACGTGACCATGGGCTTGAGCAGGTCGGCCTTGTCGAAGCCGGTGTCCTTGTCGGCGTAGGAGCTGAGTTCGTGCAGCCAGCCGTTCTTCTCCCAGATCGGTACCTCGTAGGCGCCGATGGTGGCGACGTCGTACTGGCCGGCCTGGGTGGCGACGTCCTGCGTGACCTTGTCGCGCAGTTCGTTCTCGGGAAGGACCGTGAAGTTCACCTTGATGCCGGTGTCCTTCGTGAAGGTGTCCTTCGTCAGCTTGGCGATGTCCTCCATCTGCGGGTTGCCGACCATCAGCACGTTGATGCTCTTGCCGCCGCCACCGGAGCTGGAGGAGCCGCCCGCGCCGCTGCACGCGACGAGCAGCGAGCTCGCGGCCGCCGCCGCGGCGAGGACGTGGATCATTCTTCGTGTGCGCATGACTGACTCCAGGAGATGTGTTTCGGGGTGTGCGGAAGCAGACCCCCGGACGTGCGGGGGTGGGGTGGGTTGCAGGGAGGACCGCTGCTCAGACCCGGACGACCTCGGGGCCCAGCAGCGCGTAGCGGTGCGCCTCGGAGGCGGACAGTCCGGCGTCGGTGACGATCGCCTCGAACTCCGTGACGTCGCCGAAACGGCAGAAGCTCACGGCGCCGAACTTCGTGTGGACGCCGGAGAAGATCCGGCGCCTTGCGGCCCTGAGGACCTGGGACTTGACCTCGCTGACGGCGGGGTCGGGGGTGGTGAGTCCGTACTCGCGGGAGATGCCGTTCGCGCCGACGTACGCCAGGTCGATGACGAGGCCGGCCAGCATCCGCGTCGCCCAGTGGTCGACGGTGGCCAGCGTCCCGCCGCGCACCCGGCCACCGAGCAGGAGCACGGTGATGTTCTCGGCGGAGGCCAGGTCACCCGCCGTGGCCAACGAGGAGGTGACCACGGTCAGCTGACGGTCGCGGGGGAGCGCGGCGGCGATGAGCTGCGGGGTGTAGCCCTCGTCGACGAAGACGGTCTCGGCGTCCCCGAGCAGGTCTGCAGCGGCTGCCGCGATCCGGGACTTCTCGGGTACGTGCATGGTGGTGCGGAAGGCGAGCGTCGTCTCGAAGCTGCGGCTCTCCACGGGATGGGCGCCGCCGTGGGTACGGCGGACCAGCCCGTGCCCCTCCAGCAGATTCAGGTCCCGTCGAACGGTCTCCTTCGAAACCCCGAGATCGGCGGCCAGCTCTCCCACGTCCACGGATCCGGAACCCCTTGCCCGTTCCAGAATTCCGCGTCTTCGTTCCTCGGCGTCCACGGCGACACCTCCGTTTCACGCGCGGCGCGATGTTCCCGCGCCGGCTTTTTCCCGGAGCCCGTCCCATTCGGCTTCGGTGGCCAAATTTCTACAAGGGGATGACGGGTGGTGAACAGATTCGCCGTAGGGCAGTTCGTGACCGAATGTGCCCGCATTCCAACGTGCGTAATACCGGAATGACGGAGGTGAGGGCTGTAACGCGGGGGAGGTCATAGCCCGTTTCCCGACCGTCGCGTGCCCATTTGGTGCCTGCTTCCCCCGGGCGGTTTCGGCCAGCCGGCCGGGATCAGCGGCAGTCGTAGGTGAACCGGGCGGTCACCGCGCTGCGGGCGGGCGAGAGGATCCGCAGCTCGGCCCGCGCCTCGCGGCGGCCCTCGCCCTGGAAGGTCCACAGCAGATGCAGGCGTGCCTGCTTCTGGCCGCGGACCATCCTTTCCCGCAGCACTCCGGAGGTGGTGCCGTCGCTCCGGGTCCAGCGGTACGACAGCGTTCCCGGACGGCCGTTCGTCGTGACGAGGCCGACGACGTCCGCCGTGCCGTCGCACCCCAGGACCGTCGGCCGGGCCGTGACCGCCACCGTCCTGACTTCGACGGCCGGACCGAGGCGCTGCCAGGCGAGGAACGCGAGGACGCAGAGCAGGACCAGCGCGGGCAGCGCGTGCCTGCGCAGCCGTCGGCGAGGGGGCGCCGGAGGTACCGGCACGGCGGGGATCGTCCGATGAGTGCGCTCCGCGACGGCGGCGGTGACCCCGGGGCCGAAACGCAGCACGGTGCCTTCGACCCGGTCCGGCGGGGTCGACGGCCGAGTCTCCGGAACGGTCTTCTCCACGAGCGTGTCGTCCGCTTCCGGACGCTGTATCCAGTGGCTGGCCAGCACCGTGGCGCTGTATTCGGCGTTGGCCGAGTCGAGTTCGCCGCTGTGCGCGCGGGCGTCCTCGGGGGCGAGCCGCATGGTCGAGGCGTGCTCGTCGGAGGCCGTGAGGACCTGCGTCGGCTCCTCCTCGCCCGGTGCGGGAGTGCGGTCGTGCCGGGTGGTCATCGGATGTCACACCGCCTGGTCAGAAGCTGCTGAGAGGCACCTCCGTCGGCGGAGCCCGGGTTGGTCGTGGCCTGGACCGTCCAGTAGCAGCCGGCGTTCTGGAAGGTGTGATCGACGGGGATCGAGTACTGCGTGGCGCCGCTGCGCGTGAAGGTCTGCGACGCGCCGTCGGCGGAGCCCGGCAGCCCCGCCAGGTTGCCCGTGAACCACGAGACGGTGATGGAGACCGGCCCCGTGCCGTCCGTGGTGACGTCGATGGTCGCGGAGGCGCTCGAGGCGCCCGTCTGCACGAAGCCCGACACCGCGACGTCCTTGACGGCGGGGGCCGCGGGCGATGGGGGAGAGGCAGTCGTCGGCGTCTCCGTGATCCCCGGGTCCGTCGGCGGCGTCGTCTCCTCCCCTCCGGCCGGGGTGTCGGAGGCCGTGGGGTCCGCGCTGTCGGATGCCGCCGGCCCCGAGGAGGACGCCTCGCTCGGTGACGACGACGGATCGCCCGACTCGCCCGGGGCCGGAGACGTCGACGAAGACGCCGAGGCGGTCGGCGCGGTGGTCCCGGCCGGTCCCGAGCCGGGCTGCGCGCTGGTGGTGGCCAGGGCCCGATCCGCCCGGTCCGCGGCTGTCCCGGGGGTGAACGGGGCGCCGTAGGTGAGGAGGATCGCGAGGACCACGGCGGCGCCCGACACCAGCATTCCGGGGCGGCCGGGCAGCCACGACCGTGCGGGGGCGAGGGTGTAGCCCGGCTGGGGGCGCAGAACCGTGCGTGCGGTGTCCGTGGTGGTGCCGGGGTTGCTCCGGGCCGAGGGCAGCAGCAGCGGCAGCAGTGCCACCAGCGCGGCGAGCCGGCCCCGGCCGCGTTCCTCCCACTCGGTCCCGTAGGCGGCGCCGGCGACGGCTTCGAGCTCCGTCACGAACTCCTCGGCCTGCGGGGGCCGTTCCGCCGGGTCCTTGGCCAGGCCGTGGCGCACCAGCGCACGTACGGCCTCGGGCGTCTCGTCGGCGGGGATGGGCGCCTCGACGTGCTGGAGCGCCAGCTCGGCGAAGTTCTCGCCCGAGTAGGGCTTGCGTCCCGTCAGGCACTCGAAGAAGGTGGCCGTGGCCGCGTACACGTCGGCCGCGGGGGAGGCGGGCGCGCCGGTCCACTGCTCCGGGGCCATGTAGGACGGGGTTCCCGCCACGCCGGCGCTGGTGCCCGAGTCCACCGCGATCCCGAAATCGACGAGCCTGGACGACCCGTCCGGTGCGACCAGGACGTTCTCCGGCTTGTAGTCGCGGTGCACGACACCGACGCGGTGCGCGGCGGCCAGACCGAGCAGGGATCCCTTGAGGATGACGAGTGCCGCCTCGGGGTCGAGCGGGCCCTGCCTGCTCAGGAGGGTGCGCAGGGAGATCCCGTCCACCAGCTCCATCACGATGGCGGCGCCGTGCGTGCTCTCCACGTATTCGTACAACCCGGTCACGTACGGGCTCTCGAGCCCGCCGAGCAGCCGCGCCTCCGCCCGGAAGTCGTGCACGAAGCCCGGCCGGGTGCGCAGTGCCTCACTGAGGTACTTCACCGCGACCGCGACGCCGGTCTCCTCGTGGACGGCCAGAACGACCCGCCCGCTCGCCCCCGCCCCGAGTTCGAGTGACTCGCTGTATCCGGGTACTTCCCATGTGCTCATTACGCCCCCCAGGCCGCTTGCCGGCGCGCCGCGCGAGCCTGACTCACTCCGCGGCGACCGGGCCACGCGCTCTGAGACACATTTTCGGCCACGGCGGTTGCGTGGCCAGAGGGATCGACGAGGCGTACCCCGACCGTGACATCGGCTCGGCCAGGCGTATCCCGACCGTGACATCCGCGATCCGGCTGTTGCCCGGATCTGCTACGCCCGTCGGCCGGACAGGAACCCGTCGGCGCGCCGGCAGGTCTCGTTGACGGGCGTGACGCCCTCGTCGTCGAAAACCCCCGTCGCCCGCCGCGATCGCGTACCTGTCTACGCTCCCCACCCGTGGAGCGGCGTTCCCCTGCACCGCTCCGTCCACGGTGACCTGCGTCAGGGAGGTGACTTCCGGCGGTGCCGTGGGGAGCGGTGAACGGTTCAGGTGTCCTGTTCCGCCGCCCGGCACACCGGGCAGGTCAGCCGCCTGGCCGGCACGTCATGGATCACTTCGCCGGGTTGCGCGGTGCCTCGCAGGACCACCGACTCGGAACGCACATGCTCCGGGCAGACAGCGGCTCCGCACACTCGGCAGATGGCCACCGGCTCCGTGGTGCGCCCTGACTGGGCGCATTCATAGCAGTTCATCTACGTGCCTCCCAGCCGTGCAGCAGAGACAGCACGAGCGTATCTCCGGAGGGCCCGGCTCGCTTGTCGTGAGCTCGGAGTCCCGCACAGCAGGCACCGGGCGTAACCGGAACGCCGCTGTCTCGGTTGTCGCCCGTCCGCTCACCCCTGCGGGCGCCCTGGGCAGGACAGGGCCGCCGGGGACCGCCACGCTGGGATGGTGCTGGGCTCTGACGCGTCCGCCGGTCGGTGATGCGCGGTCTGTCCATGCCGGGATCCCCGATGCAAGGGAGAGGTATGACCGAGACGGACTCCGACGGGACCAGGAGCAGCCGGCGCTCGCGGCAGGAGGCTCCCGAACGGGCCGCCGCCGATCTGAGGCGTGTCGGTGCGAACCCGGACTTCTGGTACCCGGTCGCGCTGTCGGGAAAGGTACGCCGCGGCCGGGTGATCGCGACCATGTTCGCCGGGGAACGCATCGCGCTCTACCGGGGGAAGAGCGGCACCGTCCATGCCCTGGAGGACCGGTGCGCCCATCGGCAGGTGCCGCTGAGCATGGGCGTCGTCGAGGGCGAGGTCCTTCGCTGCTGCTACCACGCGTGGGCCTACCGCGGCGACGGCCGTATCTCGCAGATCCCCTACCTGTCCAAGGGCGACGGCCGGCCGCCGCGCGGTGTGCGCGGCTATCCGGTCCGCGAGGCGTACGGGCTGGTGTTCGTCTTCCCGGGCGACCCGCAGAAGGCACCGGACGTCCCGCTGCCCCTGTTGCCCGCGTTCGCCTCACCCCGGTACAGGACCATGACTTTCTCCCGAACAGTGCGCTGCCACTACTCGTTCATGCACGAGAACCTGCTCGACATGAACCACCAGTTCCTCCACCGGGGAGTCGTCGGCAAGCTCCACCCCGAACTGCTGGGGTACGAGACTTCCGCGCGGTCGGTGGAGGCCCGCTATCTGTTCACCCACACCGGGGGAAAACGCAACCGCGGCGCGGGCCTGCTGGCGGCAGAGGGTTTGGGCGGGCGGGACTCCGCCGACGTCATGACGATCCGCACCGAATACCCGTACCAGACACTCGACCTGGTACCGGAGAACGCCGAACGCCCGGCCTTCCGGCTCTGGGCGGTGTACGTGCCCGAGGACGCCGAGCAGCGCAGCTGCCACGCCTACGGCCTGCTGATGATCGAGAAGCCTGCCGTGCCCGGTGTGCTGCACCTGGCCTGGCCGCTCATCAGGCGCTTCACCGAGCGGGTGTTCGCCGAGGACCGCATGGCCGTCGAGGCCGAGCAGCGGGCGTGGGACGAACAGGGCGAGGACCGCAACCACGAGGTCTTCCCGCTGATCCTCGACGTCCGCGATGTGCTGCGCAGCAACGGCGTCCCTGTGCGCCCCCGGACGCCCGCGTGCGCGCGTGCCGACGGCGACCTCTCGATGCCGGCATCCGACCTCCGGTCGACGGAATGACGCCCGGCCGCCCGATCGCCGTGCCGGCAAAGACGGCCGCATGGAAGGTGTGCTTGGCGTCGGCGGATACTTCATCCGGGCCGCTGACCCGGCGGCCCTGACCGCGTGGTACCAACTGCGCACCAGGGGAGCGGACGTGTCCGAGGAGACGCAGGACAGGGAGGGCGTCGGCCGATTCGGCCGGGTCACCGACCCGGAGGGCGACCGCATCGAGCTGTGGCAGCCGGCCTGACCTGCCGGCGGCCGCGGGGAACATGCCGCCTATGGAGTAATGGGCCGGTTGGGTCGTACGACTGCGTCACCCTGTGCGGGTTGATCACGGTCGTATCAGGGGACTGTGAGTCCGATGGGCAGGCAGCACAGGTGAGCGGCCACGGGACGACGAAGGGCACGCGCGCATGACTCCCACCACGGCCGTCGAGACCACCGGGCGCCTGTGATGGCGGACGGCGTCGAGGAACCCGGGCCGTCGTCCGGAGCCGACCCGACGCTGCGGCTGGGCCACCAGCTGGAGCAGATCGCCGAGCAGTTGCGGGAGCTGGCCGTCGCCAAGGACCGGCTCCAGGGGCTGCTGGACGCGGTGCTGACCATCAGCCGGGAGATGGATCTGCCCACGGTGCTGCACCGCATCGTCACCACCGCCATGGATCTGGTCGGCGCCCGCTATGGCGCGCTCGGGGTGCTGGACGACTCCGGTGAGCAGTTGGGGCAGTTCATCACGGCGGGGCTGTCGGAGTCGGAGCGCGGCGACCTGTCGGGGGTCGAGTTTCCTCGCGGACGCGGGGTCCTGGGCCACCTGATCCACCACCCCGAACCACTGCGCGTCGACGAGATCGGCTCCCACCCCGCCTCGGTGGGGTTCCCGCCCGGCCATCCGCGGATGCGCACGCTCCTGGGCGTCGCCATCAGCGTCCGCGGCACCATCTACGGAGATCTCTACCTGTCCGAACGCCGGGACGGGCGGCCCTTCGACCGCGATGACGAGGACATCGTCGTCGCCCTGGCCGGCGCCGCCGGTGTCGCGATCGAGAACGTCAGACTGTTCGAGCAGGTCCGCGACGGCGCCGAACACTTCCAGCGGCTTCTGCTGCCCACCCTGCCCGACCTGTCCCCCCCTGAGCGCCGCGGCCGTCTACCGCCCCGCCCTCACCCCGGCCCACCTCGGCGGGGACTGGTACGACGCCCTCTGGCTGCCCGACAGCGCGTGCGCGGTCGTGATCGGTGACGTCGTCGGCCACGACATGCGCGCGGCCGCAGCCATGGCCCAGACCCGCAGCATGCTGCGTGCCCTGCTGTTCGACCGCTTCACCCCGCCCAGCAGCGTCCTCGCCCAACTCGACCGCACCCTGCACGCCATCACCGACCTGCCCGTCACCACCGCCTGCCTCGCCCGGATGGAACAGGCTGAGGAGGGCTGGAAGCTGCACTGGAGCACGGCGGGCCACCTGCCCCCGCTGATCATCACCCCCGACCGGCACACGGAGTACCTGGAAGCCGAGCCCGGCCTGCCGCTCGCCGTCGATCCAGAACAGAACCGTCCCGACCACACCCATCCCGTGTCCGCCGGGACGACCGTGCTGTTCTTCACGGACGGACTCGTCGAGCACCCCGAGTACCCCATCGACCGCGGCCTGTCCGTGCTCGCCGAACTCGCCGCGGACCAGGTCCACTTGCCGCTGGACGACTTCGTGTGCTTCCTCGCCGACCATCGCCCGAGCGACGGCCACGACGACATGGCCCTGCTGGCCGTGCGCACGCCGGGCGACTGAACACCGCGCCCCGTGCGGTGCGGCCGGGGCGATCTGGTCCAACCAGTTGACCAGTCCGGGGAGGCGCCGTCAGGGTGTGTGCATGACAGAGCAGCGCATCCGGCGTGAAGCCGTATCCGAGCAGTTGTTCACGCTGCTCCGGGACCGCATCCTGAGCGGCGACCTCGCGGCCGGCGTCCCCCTGACCGCCGAGCGTGAACTGGCCACCGAGTTCGGGGTGAACCGGCACGCGGTACGGGAGGCGGTGAAGCGTCTCCAGCAGGCGAGACTCGTCGAGGTCAGCCACGGTGGACGCACCATGATCCTGGACTGGCGACGCACCGCCGGCCTCGACCTCGCCCTGCAACTCGCCCACACCGAGCGGCTGCCCACGTCCTACGACCTTCGCCGTGACGTCCTGGAGATGCGGGCCTCCATCGGCGCGGACGCCGCCCGGCTGTGCGCCGCCCGCTGCCCGGACCGGACCGCGGCCGAGATCGTCGGTGCCGCGGCCGCGTACATCAACACCGGACCCGACCTCACCGACCTCGCCGCGGCAGACGTCACCTGGTGGCGCCTCATCGTCGAGGGCTCCGGCAACATCGCCTACCTCCTCGCGTTCAACAGCCTGGTCGCAGAGGGCTTCACCGCCGGCGAGGTGCCGACCGAACTGCGCGCCACCGAACTGCTCGACGTCGCCGGACACATGAAACTGGCCGCCCTCATCGCCGCACGCGATGAACAGGGCGCCGAGTCCGCGGCGCGCGCACTGCTGGCCCGCAGCGTCCCGGCCACCCCGCACACCAGGGAACCCGAAGGAGGCACGCCGTGATACCCGCCGTCGTCCACGCCATACCCGCCTTCGTCCTGCTGGTCGCAGTTGAGGCACTGTCGTACCGCTTCCTCCCGGACGACGACGAACGCGGCTACGAGGCGCGCGACACCGTGACCAGCATGTCGATGGGCGCGGGCAGCCAGGTGATCGCCCTGCCGTGGAAGGCCGTCACGATCGTCGCGTTCGCCGCCCTCCACAGCGTCGCGCCCTGGCAGCTGTCCGCCACGTCGGTGTGGACCTGGGTGCTGCTGTTCCTCGCGGAGGACCTCGCCTACTACGTCTTCCACCGCTCGCACCACCGCGTGCGGGTCCTGTGGGCGAGCCACGTGGTCCACCACTCCAGCGTGCGGTTCAACCTCTCCACCGCGCTGCGCCAGAGCTGGACCCCGATGACCACTCTGCCGTTCTGGCTGCCGCTCGCCCTGCTCGGCATTCCGCCCTGGATGATCCTGCTCCAGCAGTCGGTCAGCCTCATCTACCAGTTCTTCCTGCACACCGAGCGAGTGGACCGCCTGTGGCGGCCGATCGAGTACGTGTTCAACACGCCCTCGCACCACCGCGTCCACCACGGTTCCAACAACGCCTACCTGGACCGCAACTACGGCGGCATCCTCATCGTCTGGGACCGGATCCTCGGCACCTTCCAGGCCGAGGACGAGCGCGTCGTCTACGGCCTCACCAAGAACATCGACACCTACAACCCGCTGCGTGTCGCCTTCCACGAGTACGCCGCCACCTGGCGCGACGTACGCAGCACCACCCGCTGGCGCGACCGCGCGGGCTACGTCTTCGGCCCGCCGGGCTGGACACCGGGCGTGAGCCGGAGCTGATCCGCAGACGTTCCCCCGGTGCCCGACGACCCTGCTGTACGGGCCGGTTGATCACTTCGACGTCCTGCTGATGTCATCAGCGCGGGCCATGAAGCGGATGGTGCGGTCCTTCACCCGGTAGAGGAACGCGCCCGCGTCCTCCAGGGCCTCGAAGAACTCGGAGTCCGGGTCGTAGCTGACCTTGCGGGTGATGCCCTGCCAGGGCCGGCGGAGCAGTTCGGAGCGCAGGGCGGAGCGGTCGTCGTCACCGGCGGCGGTCAGGCCGTGGGCGGCGAAGCGGACGGTGTCGTAGGCCTCGGCGGCCCATGGAGCGGGGGCCGCGCCGAAGCGGGCACGGTGGGCCGCGGTGAACGCCTTGACGCGGGGGTCGGCGGTGGCGTCCGTGTAGCCGGTCCCGATCAGCCAGCCGTCCGCCTCCGCGAGGAACCGGGCGCCGAGCACGTGCTCGTCCGCCACGCACGGGCCGCGATACCCCGTCTCGCGCAAGGCGCGAGCGCAGGACGCGGCCCGGTCGGGGTGGACGCCCGCGAAGAACACCGCGTCGTCGCGACGGGCGGCGATCCGCCGGGCAGCGGCGGCGAAGCCGCTGTCAGGGGCGATCTCCTCGACCGCGGCATCGCTGTCGAGCTTCTTGTGCACGGTGATGATGCGGACCGTCTGGAGGCTCTCAGCCCCGTCGGTGAGGTCATGGACGACCGTGGTGCGCGCGGGTTTCACGACCCTGTTGAGATAGCGCAGGATCGCCGGTGGCCCGGCGGTCCTCGTCGGGCGCATCAGCAGGGTGCTGGTGAGATTGACGCCGTCGAGTTCGTTGGTGTCGGCACGCGTGATCAGCTGGGCGACCCGAGCCTGCGCGCAGGCCTCCACCGCCGCCGGTGCGGTCGCGTTGGTGCCGGTGCCGATCACGAGGGACACCTCCGGGTCGGCGGCCAGTCGGGCGGCGGCCGCGGCGGCTCCCTTCGCCGTCCCGCCGTCGTCGGCGGTGCGCAGCACCAGATCGAAGGCGCGTTCCGAGACGGCGTTGTGTTCGCTCACCGCCACCCGGGCACCGCGCTCATGGGCCGTGAACACGCCGTCCGACCGATCACCGAGAAGACCGATCACCCGCCGGGGCAACGCCCCGGCCCCGGTCGTGCCGGACGAGGCCGAACGGCCCCAGCGCCACCAACTGCCCACACCCGCCGCGCTCACGCCGAGAACCGCCCCTCCGGCGGCCAGCACCCGGCGCCGAGCGGTCGGTGCCCCCGCCGGCTCCGAGGCGGCCTGGGTCACGGCGTCCGCCCACCCGTCCGCCGACGCCCCGTCGGCGACCGTGCCCTGCGGCACCGGCAGCTCCAGCACCCGCGCCGCGCGGGCCGCCACCAGCGCGGGCAGTCCCTCCGGCAGCCACCCCTGCTCGTCGAACTCGCCGAACCGGGCGCGGAGTTCACCGACCGACGGCCGCTGCTCCGGATCCTTCGCCAGACAGTGCCGTACGATCCCGTCGAGGGCGTCGGGCACCGAGTCCAGGTCGGGTTCCTCGTGCACGGTCCGGTACAGCACCCCTGCCGCGCCGCCGGCCCCGAACACCGGCCGGCCGGTGGCCGCGTGGGCGAGGACGCAGCCCAGCGAGAATACGTCGCTCGCCGGACCCACCGTGCGGCCCCGGGCCTGCTCGGGCGAGAGATAGCCGGGGGAGCCGATGACCGACCCGTCGGCGGTGAGCGCGGTCACGCCGACCGCGCGGGCGATACCGAAGTCGATCAGGCGCGGTCCGTCGGCCGCGAGCAGGATGTTGGCGGGCTTCACGTCCCGGTGGACGAGCCCGCACGCATGAACCCCCTCCAGCGCCTGCGCCAGAGCGGCGCCCAGACAGAGCAACTGCGCCGTCGGCCAGGGGCCGTTGCGGGCGAGTGCCTCGGCGAGGGAGGGCCCCGGCACGTAGGCGGTGGCCAGCCACGGCGAGCGGGCCTCGGCGTCGGCAGCGAGGACGGGCACGGTCCAGCGGGACCTCAGCCGGGCCGCCAGCTCCGTCTCGCGCCGGAAGCGGGCCCGGAAACCCGGATCGTCGGCGTGCTCGGACCGGATCGACTTCAGGGCACACCAAGTGCCGTGCGCAGAGCGCGCCAGGTACACCACGCCCATCCCGCCCGCGCCGAGCCGTGCGGCCAACCGGTAGCCGCCGATCACCGACGGGTCGGAAGGCAGCAGCCGATCCATGGCACGAACCCCCTTCCCTCTCCCTCCCGAGGCCGGGCGACAGGCCTCTCAGCTCTGAACATTCCCCGCGTTCTGAAGATCCTGGAGTGACCCCAGCTGACGGAACCGCCCGTCGCGCACCTCGTGCACGTACGTACTGCGCAGCCACCCCTCGCTGCTGCTCTGGAACTGGTGATAGGCACCGAAAGCGTAAGTCCGGTCCATGCCCTGGTACTTGACCTTCGCCAGCCGCTCACCGAGTTCGGCCCGCACCGGCCGGGCGCCCGACCCCTTCGGGACCGTCCGGGCGAACTCGCCGAGCAGCATGCGCACCGAGTCGTACGCCTCCGCGGCGAACGGTTCCGGAGCCGCCCCGTACCGCTTGCGCCACGCCGAGGTGAAGTCCCGCGCCGCCTCGGTGCCGAGGGCGGACGGATCGACCGCGGAGTCGACCACGTACCAGCCCTCGCCGGCGGCCCCGGCACGGACCGGGAAGTCCGTGCCGTACAGCAGATGCTGCATCCAGCGCGGACCCTCGAACCCGGCCGCGGCCAGCTGACGGGCCGCCGCGACGGTCGCGTCCATCGGGCCGAGGTAGGCGAAGGCGGTGACCCCGTCGGCGAGCAGCGCGCGTACCGCGTCCGGGCCGTCACCGGTCTCCTCGGCCACGACCTGGGGCACCACCTGGGCACCGAGCGCGTCCCGCCACTGCTGCACCAGCAGGGTGGCCTGGTCCTGGATGGTCGTGCCGCCGGAGCGGTCCAGGACCACGCCGATACGTCCCAGCCGTTTGGTGACCATGGCGTGCAGGGCGATCCAGCCGCCGAGCGCGGTGTGCGCCGCGCCGGTCTGGAAGGACGCGGTGGGCGAGGTCACGAAGTAGTCCTGCTGGCCGGTGGTGCTCGACACATGGGTCAGCCCGGCCCGGCCGTAGACCTTCGCGGCGGACCGCATCGGGAGCTCGGTGACCGGTCCGAGAACGGCGACCACGGCGCGGTCCGCGGTGAACCGACGGGCCACCTCCTGGGCGCCGGCCGCGTCCCCCTGATCCCGTCCGACGCGGACCTTCAGGTCGTAGGCGCGCTTCGGGTCGGCGTTGTGCTGGGCGACGGCGAGCCGGGCCGCGCGTTCGCTGACCCGGCTGACCAGCGTCGTGGACTCGGTGACATGAACGCCCAGGACATAGACGGGACGCGCCTTGCCGGGCGGCGCCTTGTCGTCGTCGCGGGTCGCGAGCACCGCGGCGCCCGCACCTCCCGCGGCGAGCAGCAACGCCCCACCGCCCAGCAGCAGTCGGCGCCGGCTGGGGCGCCGGTCCACCGCGTCCTGCGGCTCGCCCCCGGCGGCCGCCGGGGCCGCGGCGGACTCGTCCAGCTCGGTCGGCTCGATCTCGGGCAGTGCGAGGCCCTCGGCGGAACGGGCGGCGATCATACGGGCGACCGCGTCGGGAAGCCCCGGGACGCTGTCCCGCACAGGCGTTTCGCCGGTCTCGTCCGTCTCGCCGCCCTCGGACAGCAGACCCCGCAGTTCCGCGGCCGTCGGCCGCTCGCCCGGCTCCTTGGAGAGACACCGGGCCACCAGCGCCCGCGAGTCGTCCTCGATGCCGTCGAGCGAGGGTTCGTCGTGGACGGTGCGGTACAGCAGGGCGTCGGGTGTTCCGCTGCCGAAGGGCGGGCGGCCGGTCAGCGCGTACGCCAGGACTCCGCCGAGCGAGAAGACGTCGCTCGCGGCCGTGGCCGGTTCGCCCTGAGCCTGCTCGGGGGAGAGGAAGCCGGGACTGCCGACGACCATGCCGGAAGCCGTGAGTGCCGTGTCGTCGTCGGCCCGCGCCACCCCGAAGTCGATCAGCCGGGGGCCGTCCAGGGCCAGCAGTACGTTGCCGGGCTTCACGTCCCGGTGGACCAGTCCGGCCGCGTGCAGGTCCACCAGGGCATCGGCCAGCAGCCGGCCGAGGGAACGTACGGTGGCCACGGGCAGCGGACCGTGCTCGGCGACGGCCTCGACGAGCGAGGGACCGGGAACGAACGTGGTCGCAAGCCATGGCTCGGCCGCCTCCGCGTCCGCGCCGAGCACGGGTACCACCCAACGGCTCGTCACTCGCCGGGCCAGCTCGGCCTCGCGTGCGAACCGCGCCCGGAAGTCGGGATCGTCGGCGCTCTCGCCCCGGATCACCTTGACGGCGGCGAGGGTGCCCTCGTCGTCGCGCCCCAGGTACACCACGCCCATGCCGCCCGCGCCGAGCCGCCGCAGCAGCCGGAAGCCGGCGATGCGCGAGGGGTCGGCGGGCCTCAGCGGTTCACTCATCGCGAGCCTCCGCGTCGTCGGTGCTGTCCTTGCCCTCGGCGTCGTCGCGTGCCGTGTTCCCGCGGATGCTGTCGATCTCGGCGGCCGTGTAGGTCACGCCCTGCGCCACCTGGGAGGCGATTCGGCTCGCCTCCTCGTCCGTGTGGCCCGCTCCGATACGGTCCGTCGCGGCCACGGTCACCGGACCGAGCCGGTACTTGAACCAGTCGAAGGGCAGCGCGCCCTTGGCGCCGTCGACGAGTAACTTCCCGCTCTCGATGAGGTCGTCGTCGGTGACCCCATTGCGTGCCTCGGCGAACGGATCGGCCCGCGAGTACAGTCCGCGCACCTGCTCGGTGGCGTTCAACCGCTGGTCGGGACAGCGGAGCGCTTCCTCCAACGACACCGCCATGTCCCGGCGCGCCGCCGTGGTGTCCTCGTGGACGGTGACCGTCATGGACACCTTCACCGGCCCCTTGCCCCCGCTGCCCGGCAGCTCGAATCTCCGGGTGAGACTGGCCAACGCCGTGTCGGGCAGCGGCTGCCGCTGCCACACACAGTCCTCGTCGAGCACGGCCCACTCGCCCGGATCACTCTCGTACGGCTGCGCCTTGCGGAAACCGGAACCGAAGTTGTCCGGCCGCGAGGTGAGCCCACGCACGAAAGCGACGGCCTCGGACCGGGTCTGCGGCGCCAGCTCTTCGATCATCGTGTACGGCTCGTCCTCGGCCGCGGCGGCCGACGGATCCGCACCGTCCGTCGACGCCGACGGACCGGCGCCGTCCGCCGAAGCGGAGGAGCCGGCGCCGTCCGAGCCGCTCGTGCTGTGCGCCGGGCTCTTCTTCCCTTCGGTGGCGGAACCTCCGTCCGCCCCACTCGTACACCCGGCCAGCAGCAGTGTCCCCGCCACCGCCGCCACGACCGGTCTCCACTCGGTCATTCCAGCCCCCCACCCATATGGATGCGCCCCCGCCGTCGCGGCGGTACGTATGGAGGAAGTGTGACGTACGTGAGGCTCTCCCGAACACCAACTCGACTTGTCTGAAGCGGACTTGACGCAACGACACGGTCCGGTCGCGGTGATGTCGCCGAGGTGTGACGGACGGGACGGGGTCCTTCCCGTCGCCGCTCCCGCCTACGCGGCCCGGCCCGCGCCTTCGACGCCTACGACGACCGCTACGGCCTCCGCGACTCGGCCGACGTCACGACGGGCCGCGTGAGCGACGTCGTCCTGGCCCTGGACCAGGGCATGATCACCGCGGCCCTGGCCCAGCAGCTACGCCGCGGCCTCCTCAGGGCCCGGACCCGCTGGGGTCTTCTGGTCCGGTCATTCTTCGACCGCGTGCGCCGTCGCCGCAGTCGGCACCGGGACCGGTTCTTCGATGATCGCCGGCAGGGCCTGTTCGGCCCAGATGACCTTGCCCTGGGGCGTGTAGCGGGTGCCCCAGCGCTCTGCCATCTGGGAGACCAGGAACAGGCCCCGGCCGCCCTCGTCCGTCGTCGCGGCGTAGCGCAGGTGCGGTGAGGTGCTGCTGCCGTCGGAGACCTCGCAGGTCAGGGTCCGGTCGCGGATCAGTCGTACGTGGATCGGCTCGGCGCCGTAGCGGATGGCGTTGGTGATGAGTTCGCTCAGGATGAGTTCCATGGTGAAGCCGAGTTCGGACAGACCCCACGCCTCCAGCTTGCCGGCCACCGCGTCGCGCATTCCCGCGACCGCCGCCGGGTCCGGCCGGACGTCCCAGTCGGCGATCCGGTCGGCCGGCAGCTCCCGCGTGCGGGCGACGAGCAGGGCGACGTCGTCCTTGGGACGTTCGGGGAGCAGGCTGTCGAGCACGTACTGGCAGGTCTCCTCCGGCGGGCGCTTGGGGTGGCCGGTCAGCGCGTCGCGCAGCAGTTCCATTCCCACGTCCAGGTCACGCCTGCGGTCCTCGATGAGCCCGTCGGTGTACAGGACGAGCTGGGTGCCCTCCTCGAGGCACAGCTCCGCGGTCTGGAACGGCATCCCACCGACGCCGAGGGGCGGACCGGCCGGGACGTCCGGGAAGGTGACGGTACCGTCGGGCCGGACCAGCGCGGGCGCCAGATGCCCGGCACGGGCCATGACGTAGCGGCGCGTCACCGGGTCGTAGATTCCGTACAGGCAGGTCGCGCCCACGACGCCCGCGGCACTCGCCGCCGCCTCGTTCTGGTCGATGCGGCCGACGAGGTCGTCCAGGTGGCCCAGCAACTCGTCCGGCGGCAGATCGAGCGCGGAGAAGTTGTGCACCGCGGTCCGCAGCCGGCCCATCGTGGCGGCGGCGTGGAGCCCGTGCCCGACCACGTCGCCGACGGCCAGCGCCACCCGGCTCCCCGGCAGCGGGATCACGTCGAACCAGTCCCCGCCCACGCCGGACTGGGCCGGCAGATAGCGGTAGGCGATGTCCAGGGCGTTCTGCTCGGGCATCGCCTGCGGCAGCAGGCTGCGCTGGAGGGTGACCGCCATCGCGTGCTCGCGGGTGTAGCGGCGGGCGTTGTCGATGCTTATCGCGGCCCGGGCCACCAACTCCTCCGCCAGCGACAGGTCCTCCTCGTCGAAGCTCTCGTGACGGTGGCCGCGCCAGAAGTTGGCCATGCCCAGCACGACGCCCCGGGCCTGGATGGGGGCGGTGATCAGGGAATGGATGCCGTAGTCGATGATCGCCTTGGCGCGCTCGGGGTCCTGCAGGCGCCAGGACGTGGCGCTCGGCAGGTCGCTCACCAGCTCGGAACGTCCACTGCCGTACCCGCGTGCCTGGGGCGTGGCCGGTTGATAGGCGAACAGCCGGCCCTGTTCGGAGAGCGGATGATCGTCCCGGATGCCGCACACGGCCGCGCGTCGCATGTCCGCCCCTGTCGGGGACGGCTCCTCGCCGTGCAGCACGGCGTCGGCCAGGTCGACGGTGACGAAGTCCGCGAAGCGTGGAATGGGGACGCACGCCAACTCGTCGGCGGTACGCAGCACGTCCAGGGTGGTGCCGACGTGCAGCCCGGCGTCGTACAGCAGCCTCAGCCGCTCCCGTGCGACCTCCGCCCTGCCGGTCACCGCCTGGAGTTCGGTGGAGTCGCGCAGCGTCACCACCGTTCCCTTGGGACCGCCGTCACGATCCGTGGGCCGCTGGTTGACCGCGAGGAGTCGCTCTCCGGCGAGGTGCACCTCGTCAGTGGCCTCGCGCCCGGAGACCAGCAGTTCCTTCGTTCCCGGATCGAGGCCCGGCAGCTCCGGCACGAGGCGTCCCTCGACGTCGGGCGGCAGCTCCAGCAGCCGCCTGGCCTCGTCGTTCGCCAGCATCAGCTGCCCGTCCGGGGACACGATCAGCACCCCTTCTCGAACGGAGTGCAGCACCGTGTCATGGTGCTGGTACATCAAGGTCATCTCGTCCGGGGCGAGGCTGTGCGTCTGCCGTCGCAGGCGCCTGCCCACCAGTGCCGTCACTCCGGTGGACAGCGCGAGGGCAGCGGCCCCGGCGCCCAGGATGATCGGCAGTTGCCGGTCCACCTGGCTCTCGACGTTCTTGACCTTCATTCCGGCCGAGACGAGCGCCACCACCTTGTCGTCGGCGTTCTTGATCGGGACCGTGGACTGCACCTCGCGGCCGAGCGGGCCGTTGACGCTCTCCACGTAGACCTTGCCCGCCAGTGACGGCCCGATCTCACCCACGAACCGCTTCCCGATCCGGTCCGGCAAGGGGTGCGTGTACCGGATGCCCTCGGTGTTCATCACCACGATGAAGTCCATGCCGGCGGCCCGGCGTGCCGCTTCGGTGAGCGGCTGGAGAATCTTGCTCGGGTCCGGGGCCTGCAAGGCCGTCAGGACCCCCGGTGAGTGCGCGAACGTCTGGGCCACGGCAGTGGAGCGGTGCCTGGCCTCGGCGCTGGTGTCCCGCTCCGACTGGAGGACGAGGGCAATGACGGCGCATGTCACCAGCAGCACCACCAGAGCCACCTGGAAGACCAGCACCTGCCCGGCAACGCTTCGCGTGCTCCTGCTGAACAGCCGTTTGACGGATAGGTGCCGAAAACGGGCGAATCGATTCGCCATGCGACCTTTCTAGCATCGGTGATCCCGGGAGGCCAGGGCCCACTCGCCGGATCCTTGTCCGGCTGACCTCGGACATCTGTGCCGCCACGCCCCCCTGGCCTCGGTTCCTGGGGGTCCCGCGTCCGCCTCGGACGCTCGTGCGAGGCCGTGATTTCTCCGCGCTTGATGTCCGCTTAGGTCGATATGATGCATTTTGTGATCATGTCTGCGCGGCACGGGCGCCATCGCCCCGCCTACAGCGGCCGATGGGAAGCCGCCCGGCTGTCACCCGTGATCCTGGCCGTCCTCATCATCGGCCTGGCGTTCTCGACCCCCAGGGAGATCGCCATCAGCCGCCTGTTGCCGGCCGCGCCCGCCCTGGCCGCCGCGATGTGGCCCGTGCTCCCCACGATCGCGCTGGGGGCGTGCTGCTTTCTGGCCATGATCATCCTCAGCTTCTTCTACACCGACCTGGGGACGCAGTACACGGCGGCCGCGATCATCGCGGTCACTCTCGCGGCCGCATACGGGAGCCATGTCCGGCTTCAGCGGGAGGAGATCCTCTTCCATGTCCGACTGGTCGCCGACGCGGCCCAGAAAGTGCTGCTGCGCCCGCTGCCCCGCCGTATCGACGACGTCGAGATCGAGTCGCTGTACCTCGCGGCCCAGGAGCAGGCCAGGATCGGCGGCGACTTCTACGAGGCGATCGGCACACCGCACGGGATCAGACTGCTCATAGGCGATGTACGGGGCAAAGGTCTGTCCGCGGTCGGGGCGGCCTCGGCGATCATCGGCTGCTTCAGGGAGGCCGCGTACGACGAGCCCGACCTCAGGGCGATCATCCATCGCCTGGAGACCACGATCACCCGCCACAGCGCCGCGTTTCCCGTCCCTGACCAGCCCGAGCACTTCGCCACCGCTCTCCTGGCCGAGATCCCGCACGGCGGCGGCCGGGTACGCATCCTCAACTGCGGGCACCCGCCGCCACTGATCGCGCATTGCGGGAAGGTCCGGGTCCTGGAGCCCACCATCGCCTCCCCGCCCCTGAACCTCGCGGCACTCATCGGCGACCGCTACTGGGTCGATGTCGTGGCCTTCGCGCCGGGCGACCGGTTGCTGCTCTACACGGACGGCGTGTCGGAGACACGGGACCACGACGGGCAGTTCTTCCCGCTGGCGGAATGGATGCGGCAGCAGGACCTGGAGCAGCCCCGCGAGCTGCTCGACCAGCTGCACCGGGACCTGCTCCAGCACGGCGGCGGGCGGCTCGACGACGACATCGCGGCGCTCGCGCTGAGGTGCACCGGCGTGCCGGATCCGGCAGCCGTGGGCGCGGAGGGCTGAGAACGGGCGTACCTCCCGAATTCCCTGCCTCACGACCGGCAGGGCGGATAGGGTCCGGTTGTGCGTTGATCTTCCGGCGGCCGCCTTGTGCCGCCGCGGACGGTGCGGGGCGCTTGCCGAACGAGGGACCGCCCCGGTTGCGATGCCTGCCCGCCACCTCCACTCCACCGGAGATCCGCACAGTGACCGCTGAGCCACTCACCTACGACGCCTTTGTCGCACTCGCCACCGCTGATCCGGCCGTCGTCGGCCTCGTCCTCAAAGGCTCCCGAGCCCACGAAGGAACGATCACCCGGCACTCCGACCACGACCTGTACGTGGTCCTCACCGACGACGCGACGACCGATCTCACCCGGTTGGCGGGCCACCGCACCGCGGCACTCGATCTCGTCGTGGTCTCCCTCGCCGAGTTCCGTGCGGCGGGGATGCCCGGCTTCGAACGCTACGCTCTCGCCCGCGCACAGGTCGTGCTCGACCGCCTCGACGGAGGCATCGCCCGGATACTCGCCGCCAAGGCCCGACTCAGCGCCGGGGAGGCATTCCGGGAATCCGGCGCCTGGCTCGACGCCTATGCCAACGCTCTGTACCGCTGCGTCAAGAACGACCGGGACGGCCACACCCTGGCCGCTCGCCTCGACGCCGCCGACAGCATCCGGTTCCTCCTGGAACTGCTCTTCGCCCTCGACCGTCGCCCGCGCCCCTACAACAAGTACCTCACCTGGGAACTCGCCCGACACCCGCTGCCCGGCTGGGACACCGACGAACTGCTCCGTGCCGTGGACCGCGTCGCGGCGACAGGCGACGTGGCCGAACAACGGCACCTCTTCGCCCTCGTCGAGTCGGCGGCCCGGCAGGCGGGACACGGGGAGGTCCTCGACGCGTGGGGCGAGGACCTCGACCTCATGCGCCCACGACAGGGAGATCGCGTGCGCCCGTAGATGCGCCTCGGGGACGGGTGCCGCCCGTCCCCGAGGCGCGTGTGGGTGTGACGATGCCGAAGCCCGTTGCCGCCGCGGCCAACGGTGTCGCCGCCGGTGTCGGCCTGTCGCCGGTGCCGGCCTGCGACTTCCGGATCGCCGCCGCATCCGCGACGCTCCCCACCGCGTTCGCCGGCATCGCCCTGTCCTGGGACGCCGGCATCTCCTGGACCCTGCCCCGCATCGCCGGACGCGCAACAGCACTCGATCTGCTGCTGCGGCCCTGACACGTGGACGCCGGGGAGGCACTCGGCCCGGGGCCCTTCCATCAGGTCGTGGCGGACGAGAACCTGGAGGCCGGGGTGCACGGGGCCGCCGTACAACTGGCGGCCGGTCCGACGCGCGCATTCGGGCCGTCAAGGGCACCGTGACCTTCCGGTCGACGGCCGGTACCTGGCCGGAACTGCCGCACTCGGGCCGGGACCGCAGCCGGGCACTGCCTACGCCCGCCAGGGTGACACCCGGGCCGCGCTGCACCTGGTCGCCCCGGCCCGGTGGTCGTCTATGGCTGTGAGGCGACGTGCCGGTCAGCCGGCCCGTCGGTGCGAGGACGAAGGCCCGGAGGCAGAGATGACGGTGAAGCGGCTCGGTCTGGTCGTGCACGGTGGACGTGCGGAGGCCGTGGAGGCGGGGCATGTGGTCCGCGCCTGGTGCCAGGAGCACGGTGTCCGGTGCGCGGACATCGACGTGTGGGACGACGGCGGCCGGCGCAACGCCCACGACGAAGTCGAAGCCGCCGGTCGCCCCGATCTCATCGTCACCCTCGGCGGAGACGGCACCTTCCTGCGTGGCGCCCGGCTGGCCGCCGAGGGCGACGCACTGGTGCTCGGGGTCGACCTCGGCCGAGTCGGGTTCCTCACCGAGGTACCGGCCTCCGAGGTACGGGTGGCACTGGACGCGGTGCAGGAGAACCGTCTCCACATCGACAGCCGGATGCTGCTCGCCCTGCGCGCGTCCCGGCGCCTGGAGGTACCGGCCGACGTCGGGGAGATGATGCGGTACAGCCGCGGACCCATGCTGCCGGCGCCTCAGGTGCGCCCGGACTGCGAGGTCGACGAGGAGTGGGGCATCCCGCTGAACGTCACCGCGCTCAACGACGTGGTGCTGGAGAAACTCTCCAGGGACCGTCAGGTGTCCGTCGGCGTGTACGTGTCCGGCCGGCTCCTGGCCTCCTACTCGGCCGACGCCCTGCTGGTGGCGACGCCGACGGGCTCGACCGCCTACAGCTTCGCCGCCGGCGGCCCGGTCGTCTCACCGCGCGCCGAAGCACTCGTCTTCACGCCCGTCGCCCCGCACATGACGTTCAACCGTTCCATCGTCACCGCCCCCGACGAACCCGTCGGGCTGCGCGTCCTCGAACGGTCCGGGCAGGCCGCCGTCAGCATCGACGGCCAGGTGCGGGGCGTACTCGAACCGGGGGACTGGATCGGGGTGTACGCCGCACCACGACGCCTGCGGGCCGTCCGGCTAGGGCCGATGGACTTCTACGGCCGCCTGCGTCAGCGCATGAACCTGACGGACGCGCCGGCAGCCGTGGCGGACGGAACTGCCGCGCCCCTGTGGTCCGTTTCGACACCCCCACCCAGGGACCTCTCGCATCTGACACTGCTCACGGTCCCGGACGGACACTGAAGCCGACCACGGCTCAGGAGCCCCGCTCGATCACCTTCTCCTCCATCAGCCTTTCCAACTCCGAGTCCGACAGCGGGCGCAGCGTGTCGAGGAGGTGACGCAGGCCGGATTCGAAGAACACCGCCGCGACGGCGTACGGCACTCCCGCTCCGCACCTCTCGCCCCGCACTGTTCATCGGTGCAGGTCATCGGTGTCGCACGGCAGCCGTATGCTCCCGCTCTACCTCGGCCGGCAGGCCCGCAGACAGGTCCGTACGCCCTCGACGACGAGTGGCCGGACGCGGGTGTCCGCCGTGGCGTTCGCGGAACCGAGCCTGTCCAGGGCCACGCCGAAGGCCAGGGCGATGAACCGGTCGGCGGCGAGGCGGGGGTCGGGGACGTCGAGCAGGGCGGCCTCGCCGAAGGCGGCGAACCGCTCGGCGATCGCCTCGTCCGGGGTGTTGGCCATGGCGTTGCAGCCCCGGTGCGGCAGGTTGCCGGACTCCGCGCGGACCAGTCGTTGCAGCGTCGCGTACTCCGCCGAGCCGAGCATGTCGGTCGCGATGCTCATCGAGAAGGTGATCAGGGCGTCGTCCTGGCGCCCGACGTCGGCTCGCAGCCCCTCGTGCTGGGCGCCCTCGTCCTCCTGCTGGCCGTCTTCGTCGGCGGATGGACAGCCGTCGAGCGCCGCGCGACCTCACCCATGGTCGATCTGCGCATGCTGGCACGGCCCGCGGTGTGGAAGTCGTGCGTGCTGACGTTCGTGATCTGCGTCGGCACCTCGGTGGCGGTCTATCTCGTCCCACAGTTGTTGGCGGTGCCCCTCGGACGAGTACGGTTTCGGGGCCGGCGCCACCGCGATCGGCTTCTTCCTGCTGCATTTCGCGGGGGCAGCAGACGTACGTACGACATGGTGGTCGGTGCGGACGGTAGCCACTCACGCACCCGCGACGTGGCCCACGCGCCCTCGTTCCTCACCGGACAGGGCTCCAGCCTCGCGCTCGTCAGCGCCTACATGCTCGCGCATTCCCCCGCCGACCGGGACCACGCCGCGGGCTTCGCCGCCTACGAGGACAACACCCGTGAGTTCGTCACCATGAACCAGGACCTGGTCGGCGAGGGCGATGCCGCACTCTTCCCGACCACCGCTCGCGCCCTGGAGCAGCGCAACGACATGCTGCGCAGTCTCAGCGCCATGCCCGCGGCGGAGGGACGTCCGGCCCATTGGGCGCTCACCCTGCCGGAATCGATGCCCGTGCCGTGACCCCGGCCCGGCGCGCCCGGGACGGGTGTCACCTGTCCTCGGCGCGGGGGGCTGCCGCGGGTAGCTCCACGGCGATACGGATCCCGCCGGCGGGCCGCGGGGTGAGGGTGAGAGTGCCGTCGTGGGCGTGGGCGACGGTCTCGACGATGGCCAGGCCGAGGCCGACGCCCGCGTGATCGGTGTGGACGCGTTCGGTACCGCGCCGGAATGGTTCGGTGAGGGTCGAGATCAGCTGTGGGGTGAGCTTTTCGCCCGTGTTCTCGATGGTGAGCACCACGGTCTCGGGGCGGACGCCGGTGGTGATCCGAACGGTGCCCCGCCCGGGCAAGTTGTGGACGATCGCGTTGTGCAGGAGGTTCATGGTCAGTTGCAGCAGGAGCGCCTGCGAGCCGTTCGTGGGCGCGACGCCGCCGCCGGTCTCGACGGTGACGCCGTGCTTCTCGGCGAGGGGGAGGAGTGTCTCGGTGGCTTCCTCCGCCAGGAGGGACAGGTCGACGGGTTCGCGGGTGAACGACCGCTGCCCGGCACGGCTGAGCAGGAGCAGGGCCTCGGTCAGGTCGATCGCCCGGGTGTTCACGGCATGGAGACGGTCCATGAGCCTGCCGGTGTCGGGATTCGGATCGGCGCGTGCCACGTCGATCAGCGACTTCGAGATCGCGAGCGGGGTACGCAGCTCGTGAGAGGCGTTGGCCGCGAATCTCTGTTGCTCGGCGACGTGCGCTTCGAGCCGCGCGAGCATCGTGTCGAAGGCGTCGGCGAGTTCGCGGAATTCGTCCTCGCGGCCCGGTAGCCGGATTCGGTGGGAGAGCGATCCGCCCGTGGCCGCGCGGGTGGCGTCGGTGATGCGGCTCAAGGGTGCGAGGACGCGACCGGCGAGAAACCATCCGCCCAGGAGACTGAGCCTCTTCGGCGGGCTGCTCGTCGACAAGTCCCACATGGGCGGCGACCTGACCCTGGTCAGCCACAACGTCGGCGCCGGGAACCCCGACCCGGCCGCCACCGCCCGTGACCTGGCAGCCTCCGGGGCGGACGTGCTGGCACTGCAGGAGATCACCTCGCAGGACCGCGGTACTTACGAGAAGGAGCTGGCGAAGACGTACCCGCATCACACGGTGCTGGGCACGGTCGGGCTGTGGAGCAAGCTGCCGTTGTCCGACACCCGGCCGGTCGACATCAAGCAGGACGTCGGGCCGCTGGGAGACGCCAAGTCGGACGACGTGAAGCTGACGTACAACCGGGCCCTGCGCACCACGGTGGCCACGGACCGGGGACCGCTGGCGGTGTATGTGGCCCACCTGGGGTCCGTCCGTGTGATGCCCAGGAACGGCTTCTGGACGGACGGTCGGGACCGCAACGCGAGGGCACTGGCTGAGGCGCTGGCCGCCGAGCGCAACGAGCGGGTCGTGCTGCTCGGCGACCTGAACGGCACCGTGGACGACCGCGCGTTCGCCGGCATCACCGCACAGCTGCACTCGGTCCAGGACGAGGCCGGTGACGGCTTCGGCTTCAGCTGGCCGGCGAAGTTCCCGGTGGCGCGGATCGATCAGATCCTGGTCCGCGGTGTGGAGCCGCAGAGCTCCTGGGTACTGCCGTCCACCGGCAGCGACCATCTGCCGGTGGCGGCGGGGATCAGCTGGTGAAGGCAGCGATGTGCCCGCGCCGGGGTGCGAGACGGGCAGGCGGCGAGGGCCCGAGACCTCACGCCGAGTGCTGGTACGCCGAGTAGGTCAGATAGCCGTGGTCGCCGCCCTCGAAGTACGTCGCCTCGTCGGCGGGCGCGATCGGCAGGCCGGTGCGCAGACGTTCGACCAGGTCGGGGTTGGCGATGAAGGCGCGGCCGAAGCTGATGAGGTCGGCTCCCAGGCCGAGCCAGTGGTCCGCTTCGGTGCGGCCGGTCTGCTTGGGGCCCATCGGCAGGACCGGGTTCATCACGAGGGTGCCGGGCCAGGCTCTGCGCAGAGCGACGAGCGTCTCCTCGTCGGTGGTTGCCTCGAAGTGGACGTACGCCAGGCCGAGCCGGGACAGCTCGGTCAGGAGGGCGGCGTAGAGCTCGGCGACGTCGGTCTCCTCGATGCCCCAGAAGGCGCCACCGGGGGAGAGGCGGATCCCGGTCCGGTCCGCGCCGATGGCTTCGGCGGTCGCGGTGGCCGCCTCGACGGCGAACCGGATCCGGTTCGTCACGGAGCCGCCGTAGCGGTCCGTGCGCAGGTTGGCGTTGGAGGAGAGGAACTGGGAGATCAGATAGCCGTTGGCGCCGTGGAGTTCCACACCGTCGAAGCCGGCGTCCACGGCCCGGCGCGCCGCGTCCGCGTACGAGCGGACGTGCTCGGGCACTTCCGCCGTGTCCAGAGCGCGCGGAGTCGGTGCCGGCTGACGCCCGTTGGGGGTGAACACCTCGCCTACGGCCGCCACCGCAGAAGGGCCGACGGGCCGCATCCCGGTGGTGTCGGGGTGCGACACGCGCCCGCCGTGCATGATCTGGACGAAGATCCGGCCGCCGTTGGTGTGCACCGCGTCGGTCACCGTCCGCCACGCGGTCACCTGATCGTCGGCGTGCAGGCCCGGGGTGCCCGGGTTGGACTGCCCGATCAGGTTCGGCTGCACGCCCTCGGTGACGATCAGGCCGGCCGTGGCCCGCTGGGCGTAGTAGCGCGCCATCGAGGGCGTCGCCAGACCGCCCGCGGCGGCCCGGACCCGGGTCATCGGGGCCATCACCACCCGGTTGGGCAGCACCAGGTCGCCGAGTCGGTAGCCGGTGAAAAGGGTCGTCACGTCATGTCTCCTTGGTCGGTCCCGCGTGATCGGTCGTGCCCTGATCGGCACACCGGTTACGCTAAAACCTGACATTGACGTCAGAGGCAAGGGTTGTGCCCCGGATCACATGAGGGAGGGGCGGCATGCGAATCGGCGAGCTGGCGGCGCGGGCCGGAGTGAGCGTCAGGTCCCTGCGCTACTACGAGGAACAGGGCCTGCTCACGAGCACCCGCAGTGCCAGCGGTCAGCGGCACTACAGGGAGGCCCACGTCGAGCGGGTCACCTTCCTCCAGCGGATGTACGCGGCAGGGCTGTCCAGCCGGACCATCGCCGAGCTCCTGCCGTGCGTCGACGCACCGAGCGAGGCCACGTCCGATGCCGCGCTGGAGCGGATGGCCGAGGAGCGCGAACGGCTCTCCGCGCACATCGAGGAGCTGGTCCGGACTCGGGACGCGCTCGACGTGCTGATGGCGACGAATCGGGCTCACCGCGAAAGTCTGAGCCCGACCGTGACGGGCTGAAGCCCACAGCGTTTTCACATCGCCTTTCACTTCTCGCCGAGCGGGAGTTACTGTTCGCGCAGCGAGTGACTCAAGAGGAGCGAAGACATGGTCGGTCGTCCCGGCACGCGTTGACATTCGAGGCCGTAGCGCCCTGTCATCGCGTGCTGCCCATGATGCGCGGCACAGCGAGCCTTCTTGTCCCGCTGCCTGAAAGGACCGGTGCAGCGCGTCTTTGCGTGCGCCGGTTCGCGGGTCTCGTCTTCGCTCATCCGTGGGGTCCCCGTGCCGTTCTCTTCCTCCGCCGTATCCGCTTCCGGTCGTCCCGTTCCGTCAAGTCTGTGGCGGGACCGCGACTTCCGCCGACTCTGGTTGGGCCAGACAGCCTCTCAACTGGGCGAGCATGCGAGCCTGGTGGTGCTGCCGCTGTTCGCCGTCCTGACGCTCCATGCCGGTGCCGGGCAGTTGGGTGCCCTGCGCGCGATGGGGCAGGCGCCGATCCTGCTGCTGTCGCTCTTCGTCGGCGCGTGGGTGGACCGGTGGCGGACCCGCACGATGATGGTGCTGGCGGACGCCGGCCGTGCCCTCGCCCTGGGCGCGGCCGCCGTGGCCGGACTCCTGGGTGTGCTCGGCCTGCCGGTGCTGCTCGTGGTCGCCTTCGTCGTGGGGGCGCTGTCCGTGTTCTTCGACGTGGCGTACCAGGCGTCCCTGGTGCGGATGGTGAGGCGCGATCAGTTGGTGCGGGGGAACAGTGCGCTGGAGGGCAGTCGCTCCGCTGCGCAGATCGGCGGTCCTGCCCTGGGTGGTGCGCTGGTGTCGATGCTGTCGGCGGTGGTTGCAGTCGCATCGAGCGCGGTGTTCTTCGCGCTGTCGTTCCTGTCGATCCGACGAATCGTTCACCGCGAATCCATTCCGGCACGCTCGGAGAAGCGACCACCGCGGGTCTGGACGCAGATCCATGACGGCCTCCGCTTTGTCGCCGGCAACGCCTCGCTGCGGACCGTGTGCCTCGCATCAGCCGCGTTCCAGTTCTTCTTCGCGGCCGTGATGACCGTCTATCTGCTGCACCTGCCGCGGGGCCTGCACCTCTCCGGCACTGCCGTGGGGCTGGCACTCGCGGCGACGGGACCGGGCGCGCTCCTGGGCTCGCTGCTGGCCGCCCGCCTGCCGAACCGCTTCGGACACGGTGCCGTACTCGTGTCCGCGGCGGCACTGGGCGACGGCGTGTTCCTGCTCGTGCCCGCGCTGGGCGGTTCTCCTGCAGTGACGGTGCCCGCGCTCATTGCGGTCAACTTCGTCTTCGGAACCTTCAGTCAGCTGGTGAACGTCACCGTCATGGCCATCCGGCAGACCGTCACCCCGGACGGGATGCAGGGCCGCGTGGCCGCGACGATCAACTTCGTCGGCATGGGTCTGACCCCGCTCGGCTCGCTGCTCGGCGGCTTCCTCGCGGAAGTGTGGGGGACGCGCACCAGCCTTCTGGTGACCGCCGCGGGCATGCTGTTCTCACCAGCGCTGATGGGCCTGTCTCCGCTGTCCCGCCTGGGCCGGACACTTCCCGCCCCGTCCGGGACGCCGGCCCCCTCAGCGTGACGGCTTCGCCAGGTCCGCAAGCCATGGATGTCCGGGGTGCACATGCTCCCACCACATACTGTCGTCCCGTCGGCAGATCCCTGTCCGGCCCTCGTGCGGCTCACGGAATACGTCGAACAGGAACCGGTCACTCTCGATCCCTGAGCCAGGTCCGGTGCGTTGCCGCCGGACCGCATCTCCTGCCCCTGCCCAGATCCGACCCGAACCCACCGCGTCACATGCGTACTCGGGGAAGCGGTCCCGGATCTCGGAGAACCTCGCGGTGGGTACGGCGATTTCGAGGTCACCGTGGTGCCGCGACTGACTTCCACGAAACAGGTCCAGCGCCCACAACCCGAGCGGGGCGAAGGCCAACGAGCCGAACCAGTCGTAGGAACTGAACGCGGGAGAGAGCTTCCTCGGGGACCTCGCGCTGGATGGTCGTGGACCAGAGCACGCCGAAGATGTCCGAGGCGATTCCCGATCCGAACATGGCCAGTGCGATCAGCCAGACCGGGGCCGAGGTGGCGAGCAGGGCGATGGGCAGGGCGGCCGGGAAAGTGGCCAGAACCCCCACCAGGATGGGCCTGTTCACCCGGACTCGCGCGGCCAGGCCGGCGCCGGCGACGGTGCCAAGGGCCTGCGCTGCGACGATGACCGACCACGCCGTCGCCCCGCCCAGGTCTTTCTCCGCAACCAGTGGCCCCAGCACGCCGACGTTGGCGTTGAGCGCCGCGACGACAACCGCGTACTGGGTGACGACGACCCTCCGCCTGCCCGCCGAGCCGGCCCTCGCTGCCGACCTCGCGGGCGACGCGGGTGACCTCGGCGGCGAACGACGACAGCTGGTCGACCATCGTGTTGATGGTGGTCTTGAGTTCCAGGATCTCGCCGCGGGCGTCGACGTCGATCTTCTTCGACAGGTCGCCGCCCGCCACCGCCGTCGTCACCAGCGCGATGTTGCGGACCTGGCCGGTGAGGTTGTTGGCCATGGAGTTGACGTTGTCGGTGAGGTCCTTCCACGTGCCCGCCACGTTCGGCACATGTGCCTGGCCACCGAGGCGCCCCTCGGTGCCCACCTCACGGGCGACGCGGGTCACCTCGTCCGCGAACGCGGACAGCGTGTCGACCATGGTGTTGATGACGTCCGCCAGGGCGGCGACCTCACCCTTGGCCTCGACCGTGATCTTCTGGGACAGGTCACCCCGTGCGACAGCGGTGGCCACCTTGGCGATCGAGCGGACCTGGCCGGTCAGGTTCGACGCCATCACGTTGACGTTGTCCGTCAGGTCCTTCCACGTACCCGAGGCGCCACGGACGATCGCCTGGCCACCGAGGTTGCCCTCCGTGCCGACCTCGCGGGCGACGCGCGTGACTTCGTCGGCGAAGGCGGAGAGCTGGTCGACCATCGTGTTGACGGTCTCCTTGAGCTGAAGGATCTCGCCCCGCGCGGGGACGTCGACCTTCTGCGACAGATCGCCCTTGGCAACCGCTGTCGCCACCTGCGCGATGTCGCGCACCTGGGTGGTCAGGTTGCCCGCCATGGCGTTGACCGAGTCGGTCAGGTCGGCCCAGGTGCCCGAGACGCCCGGCACCTCGGCCTGGCCGCCCAGGGTTCCCTCGGTGCCCACCTCACGCGCCACTCGGGTCACTTCCGAGGTGAACACGGAGAGCTGGTCCACCATGCCGTTGAAGACGGTGGCGATGTCTCCGAGCAGACCCTCGCCGTCGGACGGCAGCCGGGTGCCGAAGTCGCCGTCTCGCACGGCGGTGAGCCCGGCCAGCAGCTGCCGCAGCTCCTGCTCGCCGGAGGCACCGTCGACGGCCTCGATCGTCCTGCTCGCCATGCGCACCCTCGTTCCGCTCCCCAAGAGCCCTCGCGCCGAGGGCTCGGAACCGCGCCGGGCCTGTGAAGAGCCCACTCACCGGTCGCGTTCGTGCTGTTCACGGCTTCGACCTGGTGAGGAAATCTGGTGAAGATTAACTCAGTTGTCGGGCGACAACAAAAGCCTCTCCGCGCCCCCGTATGCGGCCGAGACAAAGGTGTCATCGACGGCCCACCGGGTCCTGGCCGAGGCGGCCGAGCGGGGCCTTCGACGCCTTCGCGGCGAGCGCCGCCGCGCTGGACGCCTGGTACGAGAACGGCCGCCACGGCCCGAGACCGCCCGGCCGCCCGCGGACGTATCACCGGCCGAGCCTCTCGCGTACGACAAGGCGCTCTGCACGCTGTTGCGTCGCCTGCTCGTCGACCCGGACGGCCGGCCCTTCGGACTGCGGCGCCGAAGCGGCTTCTGACGGCCCGATACTGTGCGCAGATCGACATGGCTCCCGTCTCGGCCGGCCTCAGGCGAAGGGAGCGGGCGTCGAGTGTCCGGTTGCCGCGGCCGAACTGTTCGCCGGCTCAGGGTGGCCCCGCCGAGCGGTCTTCGATGGTGTCCCGGCCGTGGCCGGTGGTATGTGCCGGGCGGCTACCCGATGTTGCGGTACGGCCGCGAACGCCGATCAGCGCGTTGCCGGTCGGGCAGGACTTGGGTTGGCCCGGGTATGGACGATTGGTTCGACGTGCTGGACGACGCACACCAGACCCGACCCGATGCCGCGCCGTGCCCCTACTGCGCGTGTCTCCTTGCCGCACGCCCGGCAGAAGACGCCCTGCCCGAAACGGGGCAGGGCGACGACGGCAGCGGCTTCGTGGGGTGGTTGCGCCTGTGCATGGTGCTCGTCGCGGCCGTGAGCGTAGGGCTGACCTTGTCCGGAGTGTGGGCGGGCTGAGCCTTCTCTCAGCCCTTCACCGCCCCCGAAGTGAGGCCCTGGACGATGTGGCGGCTGGCGAAGGCGAACAGGAGCATCGTGGGGAGGATGGTGAGTACGGCGGCCGCGGACATCGAGCCCCAGTCGATGTTGAAGCTGGAGATGAAGCCGTTCAGGGCGGTGGGGACGGTCTTGTTGCTGTCGCTGTTCATGAGCGTCACCGACAGGAACAGCTCGTTCCAGCAGTTGACGAAGTTGAAGATGAACGCGGCGACGATGCCGGGGCGCATCACCGGCAGCAGGACCCGGAACAGCGCGGAGAACCGGGACAGGCCGTCGATCATGGCGGCCTCCTCAAGGGCGTCCGGGATGTTCTCGAAGAAGCCGCGCAGCATCACCGTGCAGAACGGGATGCACACCGCGATGTAGACGAGGATCAGGCCGAAGCGGTTGTCGACCAGTTGCAGGTCGGTCATCAGCAGGTACAGCGGTCCCAGCGCGATGAACGACGGGATCATCTGGGTGACCAGCGCGGCCATCAGCAGGGCGGACTTGGTACGGAACTCGAAGCGGGCCAGCACGTACGCCGAGAGCATCGAGATCGCCGTGGCAGTGGCACCGGCCACCGTGGAGACGATGAGGCTGTTGGTGAGGTAGGTCCCGAAGTCGGCCGTGCCGAACAGGCCGCTGTAGTTCTCCAGGGAGAACCGCTCGGGCCAGTAGGCGAGCGGGAACCGGAAGATGTCGCCGGGCGCCTTGAGCGAGGTGACGGTGATCCAGTAGAGGGGAAAGACGGTGAAGAGCAGCCACACGCCGAGGAAGGTGAACTTGACCACCCGGCCGACCGTGGACTCCTTGCCGATCATCGCCTCGCTCCTTTCTTCTCGCGCGTGGCCATGAGGAAGAACACCGCGAACACCAGCAGCGCGGCCACCACGAGGAGGCCGAGCGCGGAGGCCCTGCCGTAGTCGCCCTGCTGAGTGATCTTGATCATCCAAGTGGTCACGATGTGCGTCTCGTTGTTCGGCCCGCCGCCGGTCATGCCGAAGATCAGGTCGGGGAAGTTGAAGATCCAGATCACCCGCAGCAGGACGGTCAGCGCCAGCGTGGTGCGGATGTACGGGATGGTGATCTGGAAGAGCGTGCGTGCCTTGCTCGCGCCGTCCAGCGCCGCCGCCTCGTAGAGCTCGTCGGGGATCGACTGGAGCGCGGCCAGGATCATGATCGCGAAGAAGGTGACGCCGTACCAGATGTTGGCGATGAGCACGGCCACCATCGCCGTCTTCGGATCCGCCAGCCAGGCGACGGGCTCGTCGATCAGACCGGCCTTCTGGAGCAGGTCGTTGACGACACCGAACTCGCTGTTGAACAGCCAGCGGAAGAGGATGCCGATGAGGAAGCCGGAGATCGCCCAGGGGAAGAAGATCAGCGCCTGGTAGAGGCCGCGGAAGCGGAAGCGGCGGCGCAGCCACAGCGCGAGCGCGAAGCCGATGACCAACTGCGGCACGATCGAACCGAACACCCAGATCGCGCTGTTGCCGAGGACGGTGCCCCAGGCAGGGTCCGCGAAGACGTCGCGGAAGTTCCTCAGCCCCACCCAGGAGGTGTCGGTCAGGTCGGTCAGCTTCCAGTTGCGGAAGGCCATCTGACCGCCCGCGATCATGGGGTAGTACGTGAAGACCGCCACGAAGACCGCGGCCGGCGCCATGAACCCGGCGATCTGAAGCCCGCGCCGCGTGGTGAACTCCCGTCGCCGGCCCCCACGGGGGAGACCCCGCTTGTGCGAGGTCTCCCCACTGCCAGGCGCCTTCGCCTTCGTCGCCGTTGTGGACGTGACGGACATGTCTACTGCTCCTGCTGCCACTTCTCGGTCCAGTACGCGTCCCAGCCCGCGACCAGCTTCTTGGGCGTGGTCTTGCCGAGGATCAGCTTCTGCACGTCGGCGTCCGCCTTCTGCTGCCACTCGGCCCACCAGGTGACCCCGCGCGGCTGGGTGACGACCAGGTACTTGTCCGGCTGCTCGGTCATCGTGACGTAACTCGACCAGGGGCCGGTCCTGTAGAAGGGGTCGCTGGTCGCCGACTTGAGGATGGGCACCAGGCTGTTCTTCTTGGTGAACGTCGTCGACGCCTCGCCCTGGGAGAGGAACTCGACCAGTTCGACCGCCTCGGCCTTGTGCTCGCTGCCCTGGGCGACACCCCACCCGGCGGTGGCCAGCGGCTGCACGGTCTTGCCGCCGGGCCCGGCCACGAGCGGCGCGGTGCCCCACTGGTCCTTCGAGATGGACTTGGACTCCGAGACCGTGGCGATCACCTCGGGGTCCTGGAGCAGGAACGCCGTGGAGCCGTTGGAGAACGCCTCGACCATCTCCGGGTAGCCCCAGGCGACGGACGACTTGGGGGAGGCCTGCTTGAAGAGCTTGAGGTAGTTCTCCATGGCCTCCTCCGCCTCGGGGGCGGCGAAGATCGTACGGCCGTCCTTGAGCTTGAAGCCGTTCGCCGGGTCGACCTGGTCGGCGAGGTAGGCCTCGATAGCCGCGGTGGCGTTGCTGTTGGAGTTGGCGCCGCCGCGGAAGGCGTAGCCGTAACGGCGCTTGGCCGGGTCGTGGACGGCGGACGCCTGCTCCACCAGTTCCGCCCAGGTGGCCGGCGGCTTGCTGAAGCCCGCCTCCTTGATCAGGTCGGTGCGGTAGAAGAGGCTCAGGCCGTAGAAGCCGTAGGGGACGAAGTACGTCTTGCCCTGGGCGTCCTTCGAGGCGTTGACGGCGTTCTCCGTCATCGCCTCCCAGCCCTTCCAGCCGGCGAGGTCCTTCTTCATGTCGTAGAGCCAGCCGTTGTTCGACCAGGGCCCGACGGTGATGTCGCGGACCTCCAGGACGTCCACCCCGCTGCCGGACTGGAGCATCTGCTGGAGCTTCTGGTCGGCCTGCTCAGTGGGCGGGGAGACCAGGTTGACCTTGACCTCGGGGTTCTGCTGCTCGAAGTCGGCTATGAGGTCCTTGAGCAGGTCGGTGCGGGTCGGGTTCGTCAGGCTCTCGACCATGTTGAGGGTGACTGTTCCGCTCGCCTCGGGGCTCATGGTGGAACAGCCGGTCAGAACCATCGCGGCGGCGGTGCCGAGCGCGAGAGCTGCCGTCCTTCTTCTCATTGTGCTGACCTCTTCCCTGAGATTTCTCGTGCCCACTTGCCGAGGGCGGGGACGCATTCCTCGGCGAAGTACTCGTAGTCGGCGGCGGTGTTGTAGACGTGGGCGGACAGGCGCATGTAGCCGATGCCGTCGAAGCTGGTGAAAGCCGCCTCCACGCCCAGTTCGAGAGCCACCCGGTCGCGCAGTGCGTCGGCCTCGACGCGGTCGGCGGCGAGCCCGTCCGGGAGGCGCACCAGGCGCATGCCGGGGACGGGCATGCCCACGTCGACCGCGCTGTCCGCGCCGGTCAGTCCGGTGACCGCGGTGCCGATGACCGAGGCGCCGTAGTCGGCCAGGTCGTCCATGTAGCGGCGGGCGGCGGGCCAGCCCCAGGTGCGCTCGATGAAGCCGAGGGACGTCGGCGCGGCCAGGTAGGAGGTGGCGTCGATGGTGCCCTGCTGGTCGAAGCGGTCCGGGTAGGGATCGGCCGCCGCCCAGGAGTCGATGAGGGGATAGAGGCGCTCGCGCAGCGGGCCGCGGGCGACCAGGGCAGCCGTGCCGCGCGGAGCGCAGCCCCACTTGTGCAGGTTGCCGGTCCAGACGTCGTAGGTGGCGTCGACCAGCGGCGCGTCGAGCAGACCGGGCGCGTGCGCGCCGTCTACGAGGACGGGGACGCCACGCCGGCGGGCTTCGGCCCCGATGCGTTCCACCGGCAGCCGGCGTGCGGTCGCCGAGGTGATCTGGTCGACGACGACGAGTTCGGTGGCGTCGCCGAGTTCGGCGACCACCGCCTCGTACGCGGCGTCCGCGTCCGCGTTCAGCGGCACCCGGGCGGTACGGACCCGGCCGCCCCAGCGCCGTGCCAGCCGTTCGGCACCCATCGTCACGGCCCCGTAGCCGTGGTCGGTGACGACGATCTCTCCGCCGGGACGCAGGGTGAGGGCGGCGTAGACGACACTCGCGCCGGCGCTGGCGTTCGGCACCAGGGCGACGTCGCCGGCGCTGACGCACAGGAAGTCGGCGAGCTCGACACGCGCCGCGGCGAGCCGCTGGGGGAGCGCAGGGAACCACACCACGGGTGAGCGTTCCATCTCCACGCGCAGCAGTTCCTGCCGCTCCTGAGCCACCAGCGGAACGGCCCCGAAGGAGCCGTGGTTCAGGTGCTTGAGGGCAGGATCCAGCGACCACGCCCGGTCGGCGGGCCGGCCGTCCGCCAGCAGCAGAGGGCGCGGTGCGGTGGTCACCTCGGTCTCGCTCACAGGACTCCACATCTGGGCAGGGCGGGTTCACGGAAGGCCGGACTCCGCTGGACACGTTTGATGACTCGGCATCCTGCACCACCTATCTCGGCGGAAACAAGGGTCGTACAGTGAAAGTCATCAGATGACTTTCGAGTGACACGCATCCGACACATCTGAGACTCGGTACAGTGCTCCGAGGGACGGCGGCATGATTCGCCGGCCTGTCAGGGGAGGAAGAGGGGACGGATGTCCGCAGTCGAGAAGGCGTTCCACGGCCTACGGCACATGATCGGTACGGGACGCCTCGGTCCGGGCGAGCGCATTCCGCCCGAGGGCGACCTCTGTGAGGAACTCGGCGTCTCGCGCGGTTCGCTGCGCGAGGCCGTACGGATGCTCGCCGCCCTGGGCGTCATCGAGCCGCGGCACGGCTCGGGCACCTACGTGTCACAGCTGAGGCCCGAGGACGTGATCGGCAGCCTCTCGCTGACCCTCGAACTCCTGCCGCTCTCGGGCCTGTTGGAGGTCTACGAGATCCGGCGCGTCCTGGAGGCCCATGTGGCCGCCCAGGCGGCGGCGCGCTGCACGCCGGAGACCGTGCGCACGCTCTTCTCACTGATCGAGGACATGGAGGCGACGAGCGACCCCACCAAGGCCTCCGAACTCGACCACCGCTTCCACGCGGAGATCGCGCGCGTGGGCGGCAATCCCACCCTGGCGACCCTCCTGGCGGTCTTCCGCGCCCGCTCCCGCAAGTACCAGGTCTTCACCCTGCCCGAAGGTCCTGACCTGCGCAGGAAGAGCGACGACGACCATCGCGTCCTGGCCACCGCGATCGCCGACCGCGACCCGGTGGCGGCGGCCGGCGCGGCGCAGTCGCATGTCGCGCAGACGGAGCGGTGGTTGCGGGCGTTCATGCCACCGGTGGAGGAGGCCGGCGGCCCCGACGGACCGTCGGATCGGGAGGGCTCGGCCTAGGCTTCGAGTCGCCGTCGATCGTCCTCTTGTGCGAGCCGAAGTCCGCCGCGCACACCGCGAAGGCGGCCGAGGCGGTCAGCCGGATCATCGGTGCCGGGAAACTGCCCGGCGTGACCCAACGGAGGCCGCGGACCTTGGCGTTCGGGGCGGCCCGGTAGAGAATCGCGACCATGATCGTGACCAGGAGGAAGGGCACCGGCCGCTTCGCGATCCAACCGGTTGCGCTTCACCCCACACGTATGCGCGGAGGAGGACGGATGGCCTGGCATCGGAGCGGATCCGGCGACGCGGGAGCGCACGGACCCGGGGCCGCGCTCGTGACCCGGCGCGCCACACGTCCGGCGCGTGCCGCGGTTCTGTTCCTGCACGGCGGATCTGTCGACAGCCGGGCGAGGTCGCGCTCCTGGCATCCGGCAGCCGTGCGGATGCGGCCCTTCGTCCGTGCCGTCGCCGGGGCGGTGCCGGATGCCGACATCCTGCTCGCCGAGGTGCGTTACCGGGTACGGGGCTGGAACGGCCAGGACGCCGATCCGGTCCGCGACGCCCGGCGCGCGCTGCGGGAGCTGGCCGCACAGGTCGGAGACGTCCCGGTGGTGCTGGTCGGGCATTCGATGGGCGGCCGTGCCGCGTTGCGCGCCGCGGTGGCGCCGGAGGTGCGGGCCGTGCTCGCGCTGGGGCCGTGGTGTCCGCAGGGCGAGCCGGTGGACCATCTGCGGGACAAGGACGTGCTGGTGCTGCACGGTGACCGCGACCGCATCACCGACCCTGCCGCGTCCGCGTCGTTCGTACGCCGGGCCGGCGCGGCCGGCGCGCGGGCTCACCTGGAACTGGTGAAGGGCGGGGATCACGCCATGATCCGCCGCGGACCGTATTGGCATCGCACCGTCGGCTCGACGGTCGCCGGGCTCCTGGCGGTGGTGTCGCGACCGGGACGATGACGGTCCGCGGTACGCCGGACCTCGGTCATCCTTCTGGGGCGCCGACCGCGAGGCCGTGCCAGTGCGCGTCTGCCCTCCTCGCCGGGGTGTTCGTCAGCGCGGGGTCGGTAGTCCCGCCTGCTCCGCGTCCGGCCTGCACTCGCGCAGGATGGACGCGATCACGTCGTCGAGTCCGTGCTCGGTGACCTCCGGGGGCAGCATTCCGCTGACTGCCAGGCCGGCGTAGCCGTGCAGGGCCGCGAAGATCGGCAGGGCGACGCGCTCCAGCTGTCCCGGCCGCACCTCGCCGCTGCGCTGCCCGTCGCCGATGAGGCCGAGGAGCCGCTCGGACCAGCGGTGCGCAATCGCTCCCAGCTCCTGTGACGCCTGCGGGCTGTGCTTGACGGAGAACATCAGGTCGAGCAGGGCGGCGTTGTCCACGGCGAACCCGACGTAGGCGCGGGCGGCGGCGTCCAGCCGGTCGCCGAAGGAAGTGCCGGCGGCGCCGAGGTTCTCCTGGGAGGCCGTGACGGCCTGCGCGAGGCGCTCGAAACCGGTCAGCGCCAGCGCGTCCAGCAGTGCCTGCTTGGTCTTGAAGTGGCGGCTGGGGGCGGCGGGACTCACTCCGATGTCGCGGGCCAGTTCCCGCAGTGACAGTGCCTCCGGCCCCCGTTCGCGCAGGGCCTGCTCGGCGCGCGTGAGCAGGGCGGTCGGGAGGTCTCCGTGGTGGTAGGGGCGACGCGTCATGACCTCAGCCTAGCCCGGCGTGAGCATTGCCCACATTGTTGGCGTTGCATACATTGTTATCGTCGCCTACATTGAAACCCATGACAAAGAACCAGAACCGCGGGCGGAACCCTCAGCCCTGGAGCGTCACCGACATCCCCGACCAGAGGGGCCGTACCGCCGTCGTCACCGGCGCCAGCAGTGGACTCGGCCTCGCGACCGTCGAGGCGCTGGCCGGCGCCGGTGCCCACGTCGTGCTCGCCGTCCGGGACACCGGGCGAGGTGAGAGCGCCGCGGCGACCGTGAACGGCAGTGTGGAGGTGCGCCGCCTCGACCTGGCCGATCTCTCCTCCATCCGCGAATTCGCCGCCGCCTGGGAGGGTGGCCTGGACCTGCTCGTCAACAACGCAGGCGTCATGAACATCCCGGAAGCCCGCACCAAGGACGGCTTCGAGATGCAGTTCGGGACCAATCACCTGGGCCACTTCGCCCTGACCAACCTGCTGCTGCCGTACCTCACCGATCGAGTGGTGACCCTGTCGTCCACCGGACACAGGGCCCCGGGCAACCCCCGCATCCGCTTCGACAACCTCGACCTCGCCGGTGAGTACCGCCCGATGGCCGCCTACAGCCAGTCCAAGCTCGCCAACCTGCTCTTCACCCTGGAGCTCCAGCGACGGCTCACCGCGGCGGGCTCACCGGTCCGCGCCCTCGCCGCTCACCCCGGCTTGGCCGCCACCGGCCTGCAGAGCAACGACGCCAGCCTCCTGCGCGGCCTCGTCCTCCGCCTCGGCAACAGGCTCGTCGCCCAGGACAGCCGGGCCGGAGCGCTGCCCACCCTGTACGCCGCCGTCCAGGACCTGCCCGGCGCGAGCTTCGTCGGCCCTGACGGCATGTTCGAAATGCGCGGCGCTCCGACCCTGGTCGGCCGCTCACCGGCAGCCGGCGACCCTGCCGCCGCCCGACGCCTGTGGACCGTCTCCGAGGAGCTGACCGCGGTCACCTTCCCCGAACCCGCCACCAGCGTCCGCGGCTGAGGACCTTGGTGGACGCGACCCCTGCCGGTGGCGGCGCCGCGGCTGGACCGCGCCGTGGGCGATCAGACTGTCGGCGCAGTCCAGGACCGTCTCGCGCGCGGGCCGTGGCTGCCAGCCGAGGAGGGTGCGGGCCTTCTCGGTGCTGTGCCGGTTGCGGCGGCCGAGCGAGGGAGTGATCTCGCGCAGCGAGGGGTCCTTGAACCGGGCCGTGAGGCGGACCGCGAAGTCCGGGATCCGACGCGTCCTGACTCGACGGCCGCGCTCGCCCAGCCCGTCGCGCAGGATGCGGGCCATGTCGGTCATCCAGAGGAACTCGCCGGTGGCGAGGAAGCGTTGGCCGGCCGCGACCGGTGACGTCATCGCCAGGACGTGCGCATCGACCAGATCGCGGACGTCGACGACCTCCAGTCCGATGCGCGGTGCTCCGGCCATCTGTCCCGAGACCATGCGGGCGATGATCCCGACCGACCCGAGGTTGTCGGGCGTGAGCACGGGGCCGAACACGGCGCCGGGGAGCACGGTGGCCAACTCGGTCGGACCGTCGTAGCCCTCCATGTAGTCCCAGGCGGTGCGCTCGGCGAGGGTCTTGGACCGGCGGTAGGGGATCAGCGTCGGGTCGTCCGGGTCGGTCCACAGGGTCTCGTCGGTGACGCCCTCGGCGGCGTACGACGACGGGCTCGCCGCGTTCGCCGCCGACGTCATCACCACGCGGCGTACGCCCGCCGCGGTCGCCGCCCGCAGGACGCGCAGGGTGCCGTCGCGCGCCGGGGCGATGAGGGCCTGGGGGTCGTCGGAGGCGGCGCCCAGTGGGGAGGCGACGTGCAGGACGTGGTCGACGCCCTTCATCGCCGCGTCCCAGCCGTCGTCCGCCGTTAGGTCGGCGACCGCGAAACTCAGGCGCCCCGCCGGGTCGACCTCGGTGGAGACGGCCTCGGTGACGAAGCGCTCCCGCTCCGCGCTGCGCACGGTGGTCCGTACGTCGTATCCGCGGTGCAGGAGCTCGGCGATGCACCATCCGGCGATGTAGCCGCTGCCGCCGGTGACCAGTACCGATTCGGGCATGGGAATCCTCCGTGGAATGGGGTGGGGTGGGGCGATGTGAGGTCGCGCACTACGGACGGCTCAAGTTCGGCGTGGCGGAGGTCATCCACGCGGCGACCAACGGCGGTCTGGACGACGAGTACTACGAGCCGTTCGTCCGCGCCATCGCCCGCCTGCTCGAAGCCGGCGCGGCCGACGGCACGCTCAAGCCCGATCCGGACCCGGAGGACGTCCTCCTCCAGCTCAGCGTCCTGTGGCGGATCGACCCGGCCCGAGGCGGCACGGACCGGGCGGCCCGCATCCTGACCCTGATCGTGGACGGGCTCCGAACCAGGCAGCCCTGACTCAAGGAGAGGCAGCGGCTGGCGCACCAGAGGGAGTGAGCGCCTCCGCATGGCCGACGGGGCCCTCCAGGTGCAGTGAGGGCAGGCGTCGGTCCAGTGGCCGTGGCAGCCACCAGTTGCGTCGGCCGAGCAGGTGCATGGCCGCTGGGACCAGCACGAGGCGGACCGCCGTCGCGTCCAGGAGGATGGCGCAGGCCATTCCGACGCCGATGAGTTTGAGGACGACCTCCGTGCTCGGCACGAAGGCGAGGAACACGGCGATCATGATGGCCGCCGCCGTGATGAGCCGGCCTGTGCTCGCCAGTCCGTGAGTGACCGCCCTGGCGTTGTCCTTGTCCCGCAGCCATGACTCCTGCACGCGGCTGAGCAGGAACACCTCGTAGTCCATCGACAGGCCGAACAGGACGGCGAACATGAGGACGGTGACGAACGGGGGCAGGGGTGTCTCCGTGTCGATTCCGATCAGCCGTCCGGCCCAGCCGCCCTCCAGCACGAGGGCGACGATGCCGTATGCCGCCGCCACCGAGAGCAGGTTCATCAGCACGGCCTTGAAGGGGATCACGAGGCTGCGGAAGGCGACGAGCAGCAGGAGCATCGACAGCACGATCACCCCGGTGATCAGATAGGGGATGCGCCGGGCCAGGTCCGCGGTGCTGTCGATCGACCTGGCGCTCGCGCCACCGACGTACACGCGGGCGCCGGTTCCCCCGGTCGCCGCGGGAACGGTGTCGTCCCGAAGGCGGTTCACCAGTTTCTCGGTAGCGTCGTCCTGTGGACCCGTCGTGGGCGTGACCGTCGGGACCGCGGTGTCGCGCTCCGGGTTGAGCCGGGCCGGCGTCACGGATGCCACCCCCGGCGTGCCGGCCGCCCGCGCCCGCAGGTCGTCCAGGACGGAGTTCGCGCCGTCGGGCAGTCGTACCACCAGGAGCAGCGGGGCGTTCGCCCCGGGGCCGAAACCGTCGGCGACGGCGTCGTACGCCTGCCGGCTCATGCTGCTCTCCCGGTTGTTGCCCGCGTCCGGGAACCCGAACCGCACGCCCAGGAACGGCGCCGCGAGCGTCAGCATGACCGCCGTTCCGGTCAGTGCCGCGGCGATCCGGTGCCGCTGGATCAGCCGGCTCCACCGCACCCACCCCCGGCGGTCTGCGGCGGCTGTCGCGGTGCCGCGCCGCCGGGGGAGCGGTATCCGGAGTCGGTCGATCCGTGTGCCGAGGCAGCCCAGGAGCGCGGGCAGGAGGGTGAGGGCGGCCGCGAGGACGACGAGGACACCGACGATCGCCACGAGTGCCGCGCCCCGCATGTAGGACAGGCCCATGGCGAACAGGCCCAGCAGGCTGACGACGACCGTGACACCGGCGACGAGCACCGAACGGCCGGCGGTGTCGAGCATGGCGGCGCTCGCGTCCTCGGGGTCGAGTCCGCCCGCCCTGGCCTCGCGGAACCGCGTCACCATCAGCAGCACGTAGTCGATACCGATGCCGATGGCCAGCATGGCGGCCAGCGACGTCGACCAGTCGGGGGCGTCGACGAGCCGGATTACCAGCCCCGTCGCCCCGGCGCTGACCGCGAGTCCGGCGAGGGCGACGAGGATGGGCAGCCCGGCGGCGACCACGGACCCGAACGTCAGGAGCAGGATCACCGCCGCGACACCGAGTCCGATCGCTTCGGAGCCGATGGGCCCGCCCTCGGCGAGGACCACGGCCTGCCCGCCGAGGAAGACCCGCACCCCGTCCGCGCTGTGCCCGCGGGCGATGTCCATGAGCCGGGTCGTGTCCTCGACCGGCATCTCGGCCCCGCTGGTCACGTCGAGGCTGACGGACGTCACCAGAGAGCTGCCGTCGGCGGAGAGCGCACCGGGCGTGGCGTACGGGTCGTCGACCCGGGTCACGTGCGGCGCGGAGCGCAGCTCGTCCAGCAGGCCGGACACCCGCCCGCGGACCTCCCGCACGCCCTCGTCGGCCTCCACCACCGCGGTGACGGTCGCCCCCGACTGGCTCGCGAACCGCTGCTCCAGCAGTTGCTGGGCCTGCTTGGACTCCGAGCCGGGTGCGGAGTAGTCGGCGGTGAAGTCGCCCCCGAACGCGCGGGAGAGGGCCAGCACGGCCACCAGGCCGGCCAGCCATGCCAGGAGGACGGTCCCGCGGCGGCGATACGCACCTCGGCCGATCCGGCCCATCAGGCCGTCCGCCATGCCGGGGCGGCTGTCGGAGGTGGTCACGGCATGTCTCCTTCGGTGAGCCGTACGGGGCGGCGGCAGTGGTAGACGAGAGCGGGCGGCACGTTGTCCCAGACCGTGCGGCCGACGACGACTTCGTCGAACTGGGAGCGCAGCGAGCGCATCAGCCGCCGGGCGGGCCCGGTCCATCGGGCGTGGACGTAGGCGAACGTGGTGAAGACGCCGTGGGGCGGCAGCACCGAGATCACGGCGCGCAGTACGTCGCGCTGGTCGCGCGGCGCGAACGCCGCCCAGGGCAGCCCGCTGACGACGACATCGGCCGTGCCCAGCCCGCGTGCGGCGAGGAGGGGCACGAGATCACGCGCGTCGGCCCTGGCGACGTCGACGCCGGGATGCGTGGCAGCCAGCTGCCGGGCGAACCGATCGTTGAGTTCCACGGCGACGTGCCGGCCGCGGCCCGCGAGGCGTCGCTGGATCGTGGTGGTGAACGACCCGGTGCCGGGGCCGAGCTCGACCACCACGGGATCGCCGGTGCTGGGCACGGGCGCGGTCACCACCCGGGCCAGTGACCGGCCGCTGGGTGCCAGGGCACCCACGGTCAGCGGACTTCGCAAGAACTCCCAGAGGAACGACACCGGCTGAGGCCTCTCTCGTGCACATGGGTCGGGCGACGGCGACGGGCCGTACGTCCTGCCCGCTTCGAGGAGCCGGTCGGCCGGTCGCCGCTCCTCGAAGCTAGGTCCGCCACGGCACGGCGATCTTCATCCGCGAAGCCGGACCCGCGGCCAGAAGGAGGAGGTCGGGCGACCGATGGAAGGGGGTGGCGGCCATGCGGCCGGACGTAGGGTGAAGCGGTGAGCGCAATCCAATGGCGCCGCCCCTGGCTCGACATGCTGATCGCCGCCGTGGCGGCAGCGGCCGGTGCGGCCAGCATCGTTCTGGGGCCGCCCTCGGACCTGCCGTGGGCGACGTGGGTGCTGGTCGAGGCCTCGGCGCTGACGCTCGCCCTCGCCCGGACCCTGCCGGTGGCCGCGCTCGCCCTGAACGTGGTCCTGATCGTCGTGACCGACGTGGTCGTGCCGGGCACCAGCCATGTGGCACCGCTGGTCGCCGCCCTGACCCTCGGCGTCGTGGCGTACCGCTGCGGCACGGCCACCATCGCCGTGTCCTGGGCGGCCACCTTCGCCGCCGTACTCGTCAGCGTCGGCCGGGACGCCGGCGCGCTCCTCGCCGGCGCGGACGGTGTGCTGCGCATCCTGTCCGCCGCGATGGCCATCGCCGCACCGGTGGCCTTCGGCCGCTACCTCGCCGCGCTGCGCCAGGCCGCCGCCGTCGCCGAGGCACGTGCCAGGGAGGCGGAGGAAAGCCGCCTCGTCGAGACACGCGCCGCACGCATGACGGAACGCGCGCACCTGGCCGGAGATTTGCACGACCTGGTGGCCCACCACGTCTCCGCCATCGCGCTCACGGCCGGCTCGGCCCAGTACGCCGCCACCCACGCCCCCGACCGGGAGCAACGGCTCGACGCGGCCCTCGCGGGGATCACGTCCATCCACGAGAGCGCCCGCCAGGCACTCGTCGACCTGCGCGGCCTGCTCCAGATCCTGCGTGACCCCAGCGCCCCCGACCTCCTCATGGACCCGGAACAGATGATCACCGACGCCGTCGAACGCAGCCGTACGGCCGGGCTCCACATCGACCTCACCCACGACGAACGCGCCACCCGGGCGCCCCTCGCCCTGCGCATCACCGCCGCCCGCGTCATGCAGGAGGCACTCACCAACGCCCTCAAGCACGCCGGACCCGGCTCAAGCGTGGCGGCCTCCGTCGCCGTGTCGGACGACCGCCTGCTCATCGACGTCACCAACACCGTCAGACCCGAACCCAGCCCCGACCTGCCGCCCTCGGGCCACGGCCTGACCGGGATGCGCGAACGCGTCGAAGTGCTCGGCGGGACGCTGGCCGCGGGCCCCACCGGCAACGGCTGGCAGCTGTCGGCGGCCCTGCCCCTGGCGGTACGGCCGTGATCCGGGTCCTCGTCGCCGACGACCAGGCGCTCGTGCGGGCCGGCGTCACGCTGCTGCTGCGCACCGCCGGCGAGGACGTGGTCGCCGAGGCCGCCGACGGACAGGAGGCCGTGCGGCTCGCCGAACGACTGCGCCCCGACGTGATCCTCATGGACCTGCGGATGCCTCGCCTGGACGGCATCGAGGCGACCCGCCGGATCCTCGCCTCCGTGCCGGGCACGCATGTGCTGATGCTGACGACGTTCGACGACGACGCCGAGGTCTACGGTGCGCTGCGCGCGGGCGCCGTGGGATACCTGCTCAAGGACGGCGCCCCGGACGCGATGATCGACGCGGTGCGCAGGGCGGCCCGCGGAGAGCCCCTGCTCGCTCCCTCGGTGCTGTCCCGCGTCCTGGCCCATGCGCTGAAGGCCCACCTCGACAGCGCGGAGAACACCGAGGCCGGCCTCGGCCCCGCCCGAGGGGACACCCTGACACAGCGCGAGCGCGAGGTACTGGCCCTGGTGGGCGCCGGCCACTCGAACGCGGAGATCGCGGAGGCCCTGCACCTGGGCGTGACCACGGTGAAGTCCCATGTCGGCGCCATCACCCAGAAGCTGCACCTGCGCAACCGGATCCAGGCGGCGGTGGTGGCACATCAGCTCGGCCTGGTCGACGACGACTTCCGGCCGCTCAGCCCGCACGGCTGAACGGCAGGCACACGGAGCGCGCCCGTGCGGTTTCCCGGACGGCCCTCCACCATGGAGGGGCATCACGCCCTTCGGGACGGACCAGCCGCGCCCGCTGAGGAGGCCGGATCGTGCTTGAGTCGCAGCCCGTGGTCGTGCCGCCGGCCCGGGCTGCCGTGTTCCTCGTGGCCACCGTCGACCCGGGCGGCGAGCACACGGTCAGAGACCTGCTGGAGGACATCTCCGGCCTGCGCCGCTCGGTGGCCTTCCGGGCCCCCGCCGACGAGCTCACCTGCGTCGTCGGCATCGGGTCGGCAGCCTGGGACCGGCTCTTCGACGGCCCCAGGCCGCGCGACCTGCACCCCTTCGTGGCACTGGCCGGCGAACGCCACCACGCCCCGGCCACGCCGGGTGACCTGCTGTTCCACGTACGGGCCCACCACATGGACCTCTGCTTCGAGCTGGCGCGGCTGCTCGCGGAGCGGCTGCCCGGCGCCGGCACGATCGTGGACGAGGTGTACGCGTTCAAGTACTTCGACGAGCGGGACCTGCTGGGCTACGTGGACGGCAGCGAGAATCCCGAGGGCGCGTCCGCCGCCGACGCGGTGTTCGTCGGCGACGAGGACCCCGGTTTCCAGGGCGGCAGCTATGTGATCGTGCAGAAGTACCTGCACGACCTCACCGCCTGGAACGCCCTGCCCGTCGAGGAGCAGGACCGGGTCATCGGCCGCACCAAGCTGGCCAACGTCGAACTGCCCGACGACACCAAGCCCGCCGACTCCCACGTAGCCCTCAACACCGTCACCGACGAGCACGGCGACGAGCGCAAGATCGTCCGGGAGAACATGCCGTTCGGCACGGTCGGCGAGCAGGAGTTCGGCACCTACTTCATCGGCTACGCCCGGACCCCCGAGGTGACCGAGCAGATGCTCAGGCACATGTTCCTCGGCAGCGGTCCGGCCACTCACGACCGGATCCTCGACTACTCGACCCCGGTCACCGGCTGCCTCTTCCACGTCCCGACCGTCACCTTCCTCGACGACCTTCCGCCCGCTCCCGGCGGGAAGGATGCGGCCACCGGTTCGCAGTGAAGCGGCGCGGGAGCCCGCGCATCGCGCATCACGGTGCGTAGCGCCGCACAACACGGGCCGACGCATTCCTCCGCTCCGTTTGCAGGGCTCGGACGGCCGGGTTTTGGTGGAAGGGACCCATCGATGTCCAGGAGCTGCCATGTCGATGTCGTCGTTCGGTTTCGGCTCGACGGATCCCTTCAGCGATATGTTGAGCGGCTTCTTCGGCATGTCACCCGCATCATCGCCCCCGGCGGCCCAACGGGTGCCGATCGGACGGCTGTTGACCGAGTCCTCGCAGGAACTCATCGACCTTCGGGCGAGCAGGGAGCGTGCCGGTTCGACCTGGGTGTCGGTCCGCAGCAGGTGGCTGACCCCGGCGGCCAAGCGCACCCTCGCCGCCTACGCCCGCTCGCAGGCGGCCGGGGTGTCCTCCATCGGCCCCGAGCACGTACTCGGCGCGCTGGTGGCGGACGCGGACTCCGGCGCTGCCCGGCTGCTCCGGGCCGAGGGCCAGGACGTCGGACGGCTGGCGGGCGCCACGGAACGGGCGGCCCGTACGCAGGGGCAGCCCACTGACCGTAGCCAGGCGCCGGCGACGACGCCGGACGAGTTCGGCCGGGACCTCACCGACGCGGCGAGGGCCGGCAAGCTCGACCCGGTGGTCGGCAGGGCCGAGGAGACCGAGGAGACCGAGGAGACCGTCGAGATCCTCTCCCGGCGCTCCAAGAACAACCCCGTGCTGATCGGCGAACCCGGAATGGGCGAGACCGCGGTCGTCGAGGGCCTCGCCCGACGTATCGTCGCAGGCGAGGTACCCGACACGCTCAAGGACAAGAGGGTGGTCGCCCTCGATCTGTCGGGCATGGTCGCGGGCGCGCAGTACCGGGGGCAGTTCGAGGAGCGGCTGAAGAAGGTCTCGGACCGCTGCATCAGCGACCGCTTCCTGCCCGACAGGGCCATCGACGTGATGGACCAGGCGGGCGCCCGGGTACGGCTGCGCAGCGCCGGCCGGTTCACCGAGGGCGTCAGCCGCGAGGACCGTATCGCCGAGCTGCGCCGTGAGCAGGGCCAGGCCGTCGCCGCCGCGGACTTCGAGCAGGCGGCCCGGACGAAGCGCGAGATGACCCGCGCGGAGGGCGAACTCGCGGGTGTCGAGGAACGCCGCGAAGGGACCGTGTCCGTCACGGACGCCGACATCGCCGACGTCGTCTCCCGCCGTACGGGCATCCCCGTCGACCAGCTCACCGCCACCGAGAAGGAGAAGCTCCTCGGCCTTGAGGAGCGCATGCACTCCCGCATCGTCGGGCAGGACGAGCCGGTCACCGCCGTATCCCGGGCCGTGCGCCGCAACCGGGCCGGCATGGGCGACCCGAACCGTCCCGTGGGCTCCTTCCTCTTCCCCGGTCCCACCGGAGTCGGCAAGACCGAGCTGGCCAAGACCCTCGCCGAGGAACTCTTCGGCCTCGGGGGAGAGGCGGAGCCCGGCGACACCAGCGTCGCCGACGTCACGGACGACTCCCTCCACCGCACCGCCCGCAGGGACGCCCCGAAACCGGACGCGGCACGGGAGGACAAGGACGGCAACGAGGAGAGCTGATGCCCCAGCGCTCCCGGACCCTCGATCGAGGAGGCCGCGCATGACGCACCATCACAAGTCCAACAAGGCCGTCGAGGGCGACTGGGAGCATGGCCACAACAGGGGCATGCCCCGCCGCCCCGACGAGGACGAACTCGCGCAGCTCACCGTGCACGAACGAAGGGAAGCAGGGCTGATCGGCGAACCCGCGCAGGGCGCGGAGGCTCCCTACGGCTGGGAGGGACGCAAGGGCTAGAGAACCGGCGGCACGCGGGGGCGGTCGAGTGGCCGCCCCCAGGTCATGGTGACCGTGCTGCCGATGCCCCCTGGCTGCAACTCCTCGGCGTCGCGCGCCCCGACGGTGAAGGGCGAGACTCATCCGCGACACCATGGCCCAAGTCCTCGACGGCTTCGAGGACTTCAACCGCCGGGTACGGCTGCCGCTGGGCTTCCGCATCAAGTGGCCCGCGCGCGAACTGGTCTTCCTGACCCCGTCGGGACGAGCCGAGTTCTCCACCGCCCCACTGCCCCGACGTCGTCCCCGCCCCCGGCACCCTGGCCCTGGGCACCATGCGCTCCCACGACCAGCGGAACACCACCGTCCACTCCGACGACGACCGCTGCCGCGGCATCAGCAACCTGCGCACCCTCGTCTTCATGAACGAGGACGACATGCGTGAGCGCGGGATCCTCGAACCCGAACCGGTGGACATCATCAGCACGGCCAAGGACGGCAGCCACCGCCGGCTCGACGGCTGCCTCGCCGTCCCCTACGACATCCCCCGAGGCTGCGCCGACGGCTACGTGCCCGAGATGAACGTGCCGTGCGCGATCGGCGACTACAGCACGCAGAGCGAACAGCCGCTCATGAAGCACGTCAAGGTCACCCTCACCCGGTCGACCTGACCGCGGCAGCGTCCTGCGGCGGCCACGCGTCAGCCGGCCGGAGTGGCGCAGGCGGCGTTCGGCGGGCAGAACCAGGCGACCGCCGTGTCGACGAGGTCGCGTTCGGCGCCGTCGGCGTTGTCGGGGCCGTACGCGACGAGGGCGTAACGGTTGCCGTCGCTCGCCTCGAAACGGTGGTCGATGACGTGCCGTACGGATCCGGTGTCCGACTCGCCGGCGATCTCACTGGCCCGGTACTCGTGCTCGGCCGCCGCGTAGGGGGACGACGAGATCTCGGTCAGGTCGATCAGCTCGTAGCCGTCCAGCTTGGTGCTCTCGGTCTGGGCGGCCCGGAGCGAGCCGTAGGGCGAGTCCTCCATCACCTGGAAGATCTGGAGCCGGCGCGACCCGTCGGAGCTGCGGTAGTTGACGATGTCGATGCCGAACTTGGACGCGCTGCTCGCGCGCGACCAGCCCGTCGGGACCGAGACGCGGAACCCCTCCTCGTCCTGCACCTCCTCGTAACCGTCGGGCACGGCGCCGGACCCGGCGTCCGCGACGGTGGGGGACTCCTCCGGGACGGAGCCGCCCGGATCGGAGCCGCTCGGATCGGAGCCGCCCGGATCGGCCGGGGCGCTCTCGCCCTGACTCGTGGTGGCGGGCGGCGGTGGATCCGGCTCGTCCTTCCAGGCGAACGCCCAGACGCCGAAACACACCCCCACCACGGCGAGCACCATGCCGGTGCGCTCCAGAACGCGCCGCTGCCGCGGCAGGTCCAGATACTGGTCCGGGTGGTAGAGGCGCTCGCGGCGCCCGCCCGCCCACTCCTGCCGTTCCCTGTCGTACACCCTCATCGCCGTCGTCCCTCCAGGCTCCCGGCCGTCTGCGCTTTCCGGTCGGCTCTCAGCCGAGTAGCTGGGCGATTCCCTGCACCACGGCGGTCGCCGAGGCCACCGCGCCCGCGGCGGCGGCCTGCGAGCCGAGCCAGCGCCGAACGCTGCCCAGCACCCGCGTGAGACGGCCGGACTCCGCCCGGCCCGAGCTCGTGATCTCGGCCTCCAGATCGACGAGTTCGGCGTGCAGCGCGGCGTCCTCCACCGCGCGGGCACCCTGCTCGGGCAGCTCGGCGAGCAACTCCCGGACCGCTGCCAGGAGTTCCAGGTGCCGGGCGTCCGGGTCCGCGGCCGTGGTGTTGACCGAGACGGCCCGGCCGTGGCTGCCGGTGGCGATCGAGCCACCGGACATCGAGCCGATGCTGACTCCGCCGCCCGCGGCAGCACCGCCGTCGGGGAGCTGCGGCGAGGTGTGGTCCTGACTCATGTGGGGTTTCCTTCCTGGCGCGGCAGGCCGGTGCCGGGCGCGGGGGACGTCCGCGAGGACGCCTGACCGTGGCTGCCGGTGGCGATCGCGCCGCCCGACATGTCCTTGATGAAGACGCCTCCGCCACTGACCTGGTAGATGTGCTGTTCGAACTCTTCGGTCCGGTAGCCGTGTTCGCGGAGCGCCACCCGGACACCGCCCGCGATGCGTTCCTGAATGGTCTTGATGTACCGCTCGGCGTCCGTCTCCTGGAAGCTCGACAGATCCTTCTGAGCGGCCGCAGCCCGCAGTGAGACGCGGGGGACGTCCGGCAGTTCGGCGCCGTCGGACCAGCCGGAGGCGATCTCGCGGTACACGCTGCCGAGCGAGCCGATCGCACAGCTCACGCCGATCGCGGGAGCGTGCCGCAGCGCGCGCAGGGCCGCGCTGGGCCACTTCTCCGGCAGCCGTTCCACCAGCGCGTCCACGCCCCGGAACTCCTTGCGGACCGGCCCCAGCACGTAGGCCTCGACCTCCAGGACGAGCATGCCGCCCTGGGTGTGCACCCGCACGAGCACCGTCACGACGAGCTGTTCGTGCCAGGCACCGACCCGGACCCGCAGGAACACCCGCCGGGCCTCACCGCCCTCGTCCACCGCCTCGTCGAGCTGCGCGGCGATCTGCCCCGGGTCGTACACCGGGCGTCCGCCCTGCTGCCCACGGCCCCGTGGCGTGGCGGCGAAGGCGGCCGCGTCGTCGACGCCGCCGACCTCCACCTCCTCGTCGCGCCCGACGCCTCCCGGGAGATACAGGAACCGCTCGATCTCCAGGTCCCGCAGGCGGTCGCGGCCCGTGCGGGCGGCGGACTCCCGCAGCTCGATCAGCTGAGGTTCGATCATGTCGAGTGCGGCGCTCGCCGTCAGCCGCTCCGTGGTCCGCCGGGCCAGGCCGGCTCCGGCGCCGTTGGCGGAACTGCTCTGCGCGGGGACCTGCCCCAGGGGCTCTTCGGGCCGCTTGCGCAGTTCCATCGCGAAGGACCAGCTCTCCTTGCGCGTGCCCATGCCGATGAAGGGGCTCTCCAGGTCGTACAGGGTGACGGGCGCCTGCTGCTCCCGGTGGATGCCGGGCACCAGGTCGTCGTACGGGAGGCCCGGGGGCAGCCCCGGTTGGGTGGCCGTGGGGAACGTCCACTTCGAGAGCCACCGGCACAGGGCCTTGCGGTGGCTCGCCTGGTGCTGCCAGCCGATCAGGGTGATCACCAGGGGGAACAGCGCCGGATACGGCGTCTGCGCGCTGCCGTCCACGAGCCCGGCGAGGTAGAGGTACCAGTAGAAGCAGAGGAACAGCACACTGCCCAGTCCGGCGAGGCGGCCCAGACCGTCGGCGGCGCGAGCCACCGTGCCGGGCAGACCCAGCTCCTTGACGTCGCCGCCGCGTTCACCCAGCGCGGCGGCGAACCACATCGCCAGTGCGACCAGGGCGTAGAGCTGCGACCAGGGCATCGGGATCCCGCCGGACACGTTCTCCTGGCCCAGGTAGAGCGCGGTGAACACGTCACCGAAGCCCACCTCGGCGCCGTGTCCCCAGCGGTCGGACACGCTGTCCCACACCATGAGGAAGTCGGAGAGCACGAACCCGGCCCAGGCCGCGAGCATCAGCAGCGCCGTACGGCTCTCCTTGCGGGCCACGCGCACGGCATGGGCGAGCACCGGCAGGACGTCCACGCCGAGCGCGGGGGCGACGGGCCGTTCCATGTGGCCGACCAGTTCGTCCAGCACCCGGCGGCGGAAGGTGGCGTCCTGATAGACGCCGGCGCACAGCAGCCGGGTGGCTTCGGTGCGGCTGTAGCGGTCATCGGGAAGGCTTGTGCCCGGCACGGTGCTCCCAGGGTCGTCGACGATGGTCCTGTCCCGGCGTGGCGGGCACGGCTCGTCGCACGCGAGAGCCGTTGTCGCGGGGCGGTGGTGCCGACGCCGGACGAGCTACACGGGAACAGATGCGTGACGGTAGGGGCCAAGGGCGCCGGGCATATGCGGACCGGCCTGTCTCTCCTTCGATCCGGTGAATATGTCAGGCATGGCTGGACAAGGGACGGTTCGTCAGGAGTGATCAAGGGCAGGCGAGCAACGCTCGTCGCCAGGCTTCTCGCCGCCGCCCCCGGCCTGACGGTGCTGACGACCAGCCGGGAACCGCTCGGCCTGCCCGGCGAGCCCGTCATCGAGGTGGCGCCGCTGCCCGCCCTGACCGACGGGGCGGAACTGCTGCGCGCACGAGCGGCCCTGCTCGGCGCTCCGTTGGCGAGCCCCGAGGACGTCAGCGCCGCCGTACGGCTGAGCCGGCGCCTCGAAGGGATCCCGCCGGCCATCGAGTTGGCCGCCGGACAACTCGCCGACCGGAGCACCGAGCAGGCCGACCGGCACCTGCGCTCACGCCTGGAACTCACGGCCGACCACGGCAACGGCCCGTCCCGGCATCGCGCCCTGCGGACGACGATCGGCTGGAGCCACGAGCTGTGCGAGCCCGCCGAACGACTGCTCTGGGCGCGGATGTCGGTCTTCCGCGGTGACGTCGCCGCGGACACCGTGCGACAGGTGTGTGCCGGCGGCCCCCTCGGAGCGGAAGCGCTGGCCGCCGCTCTCGCGGGGCTGGAGCGAAAGTCGGTCCTGAGCCGTCGCGGCGACC